>NZ_CALLYO010000472.1 GCF_937858865.1 uncultured Amaricoccus sp.
CGTCGGCGTGGCCCTGAGCCTCGCCGCCATCCTCGCCTTCACCCTCGCCTGCCTCACCGTCATCTGGTGGATCTTCCGCACCGGCTGGCGCATCCGCGCCTAACCCGCCTGCAGCTCGGAATCGGCCAGGAGCGCCGTGGTGCGGCCGAGCCGGCGGGCCAGCGTCGCCGCGATCATCCGGTGCAGGTCGGCGAGCAGCTTCGGATCCTCCCGCCCCATCCGCTCCAGGTCCCCGGCGTCGAGGCGCAGGAAGGTGCTCGGCGCCTCCGCAACCACCCGCGCCGTGCGCGGTATCCCGGCATAGAGCCCGATCTCGCCCACCAAGGCCCCCGGCAGGCAGCGGGCGATCACCACCGTCCCCCCGTCCCCGCGCGTGAGCTCGGTGCGCAGCATCCCCGAGGTCAGGAAGAGCAGCGAGTCGGACGGCCCGCCCTGCGCGATCACCTCGGTGCCCGCCGGCGCCGCCACCTCGCGCAGGTAGCGCCGCAGGTCGGCGCCGGGATGCAGCTCCTGCAGCCGGTCGAGCAGCGCCGGCGTCCGCGCCGAGGGCGCATCGACGAGCAGCGCCGCCTCGACCTCCTCGAGCGCCTCGGCGAGGCTTGCCAGGATCCGCGGCCCCTCCCCCGAGATCTGCCCGCGCACCAGGCGCGCGGCGGCGGGATTGAGGCCGCTGACGACGAGCGTGACGCCATGCCCACGGCAGACCTCGTCCAGCCTGACGAGCGAGCGGGCGGCCGAGACGTCGATCCCGCGCACCTGGCGGAAGTCGATCAGCACGAAGCGCGGCCACGCCGGGCCGAGCAGCACCGCCTCGATGCGGCTGGCGAGCCGGTGCGCGGTGCCGAAGAAGACGAAGCCGGCCAGCACGTAGATCCGCGCCGCGTCGCCGCGCTGGGCGAGCCAGGCCTGCTCCGCCTCCGGCCGCTCGATGCGCGAGCGGATGCGCGCGGCGGTCGTCTCGAGCCGGACGAGGTCGATGCGCGCGAAGGCCATGATGAAGAAGAGCGCCGCCGCCAGCAGGCCGACGGCGACGCCCCAGAGGAAGCCGAAGATCGCGGCGGCGACCGGGATGATGGCGACGACGGCATACTCGGCCGCAGGAAGGCTCCGCCGCTGGTCGACGAGCGGCGTCATGAGCAGGTTCAGCCCGATGACGATCACCCCGGTGCTGAACAGGCCGACCGGCAGCAGCGAGATCACCGGCGCCCCGGCGACCAGCGCCAGCCCGCAGGCGAGCGCCACGCTCCAGCCGTTGCCGCGGCCGGCGCCCCCGAGCCCGCGCGCCAGCGAGATGAGCGACAGCGAGTGGAAGCCGACCGGCCCGCCGCCGGCGCCGGCGACGAGGTTGACGATGCCGACGGCGCGCAGGTCGCGGTCCGGGTCGACGCCGGTGCCGGCGATCGCCTCGACCGAGGAGGCGCTCAGCACCGTCGAGACGACGCTGAGCCCGACCGCCGCCAGCACGCTCGGCGTCGCGGCGAGGATGGCCCGCCCGTCGAAGGCGAAGGGCTCCCACCCGCCGAGCGCGGCGAGAAATCCCCCCTCGAACGGCCCGAGCAGCAGCCCGGCGTCGCGCGCCCGATCGAGGCCCACGATCGCGAAGACGCCGTAGAAGACCGCCGCCGCGACGAGGAGCCCGAGCGGCAGCATCATCGGCCCGAACCGCCGGCTCAGGCCGGCGATGGCCACCGCCGCCGCCGCCCAGGGCAGCCAGCGCCCCGGATTGCCCGGCTCGACGAGCACGCCGAGCCCGCCCAGCTCGACCTGCCCGCCGATCGCCATGCCGAGCCCGCCCATGACCAGCATGTACCCGGTGGCGGCGAGAAAGCCCGCCAGCACCGGGAAGGGAATGAAGCGCGCGACGAAGCCGAGCCGCCACCGTCCGAGCAGCCAGGTGACGACGCCGGTCGCCAGCGCCGTCACCGCCACCAGCGCCGCGACCGTCGCGAAGGTCCCCTCCGACACCGGCCCGGCCGCCGCGACCCCCGCCGCCGGGATCGACAGGATCACCGCGATCATGTTCTGCGGCTGCGAGATGGTGCCGCGATAGCTGAAGAGCAGCGCGCTCAGGAAGCTCATGCTCGCCGCCGCGATCAGCGTGAGCCCGATGGCACGGTCGAGAAAGACCGTGAGCGGCCCCTGGTAGACGATCCCCGCCGCCGAGATGTTGAAGGCGATCGCCATCGGGCCGACGACCGCCGCGGCCATCAGCGGCCGCAGGCGCGGGGCGAAGCCGGCGCCGGAGGTCATCGGATCATGTCCGCCATCCCGGTGGTCGCAGGAGCCCCAGACCTCGCATGCCGCCGCCGTTCCGGCAAGCGGCCCCGCGCCCGCCCCCCAGGCCCCACCGAGGCCCGCGAAACCCCCTCGCGCGTATATACAACGTATAGACGAAAAATTTCTCCTGAAATATCAGCGCGTTGCCAGGTGGGCACGCGCGCACGGCGTGCGCCGCCCGCGCTCAGCCCTCCTCGCCGCCCGCCGCCCCCACCCGCGAGAGCTCCGCCTCCAGCCGCCGCGTCTCCTCGGCCCGCGGCTTCGACAGCCCGGCAAGCAGCAGGTAGGCGACCGGCGTCAGGAAGAGGGTAAGCAGCGTCGCGAGCCCAAGCCCGCCCACGATCACCCAGCCGAGCGCGTGCCGCGCCTCGGCGCCCGCCCCCGAGGAGAGGAGCAGCGGCACCGCCCCGAGCACCGTCGCCGCCATGGTCATCATCACCGGCCGCAGCCGGATCCGGCAGGCCTCCTCGACCGCCTCCCGGACGCTCGCCCCATGGTCGCGCAGCTGGTTGGCGAACTCGACGACCAGGATGCCGTTCTTGGCGATGATCCCCACCATCAGCACCAGCCCGATCTGGCTGTAGACGTTGAGGCTCGTCCCGGTCAGCACCATCGCGATCACCGCGCAGCCGAGCCCGAGCGGCACCGTCGCCATCACGATGATCGCGCTCACGAAGCTCTCGAACTGCGCCGCCAGCACCAGGAAGACGACGAGGATCGCGAAGCCGAAGGTGATGAAGAGCCCGCTCGAGGTCTCCCCGAGCGTCGCCGTCTCGGCGAGTGGCACCAGCCGCGAGCCGGCCGGCAGCAGCGGCTCGGCCAGCGCCTGCGCCTCCTCCCAGGCATCGCCCAGCGCCATCCCGCCGCCGAGGCTCGCGGTGATCGTCACCGCCCGCATCTGGCTCTCGCGGGTCAGCTCCGGCGCGATCGGCCGCTCCTCCAGCGTCACCACCGCCGACATCGGCACCATCTCGCCCGAGCGCGTCTGCAGGAACAGGTTCTCGAGGTCTGTCGGGTCTCTCACCGGCGTCGTCAGCGAGGTCAGCTTGATGTCGTAGCTCCGGTCGTCGATGAAGACCGACCCCACCTTCCGCCCGTCGAGCACCGCCTGCAGCGCCTCGCCCAGCCCGTCGATGTCGACCCCGAGATCGGACGCCTTCTCCCGGTCGACCCGGATGAAGAGCTGCGGCTGCGTCGTCTCGTAGGAGATGCGCACCTGCCCGAAGTCGGGGTCCGCCTCCATCTGCCGCACCAGCCCGGCGGTCGCGTCCGCCAGCGTGTCGAAGTTGCTGCCCAGCATCGCGAACTGCAGCCCCTGCCCCGCCCCGCGGATATTGAGCGAGTTCGGCTGCACCGCGAAGATGCGCAGCCCGATCACCTGCTCCGCCGCCGCAGCGATCTCGGCCGAGATCTCCCGCTGGCTCCGCTCCCGTTCCTCCCAGGGCGCGAGGGTGAAGATCATGAAGCCGCTGTTGTCCGCGTTCGCCATGCCGGCGATCGAGAAGAGCCCCGTCACCTCGCCCGACTCGCGCAAGCTCGCCGTCCGCTCCTCGATCTCGCGCAGCTTGGCCGCGGTATAGTCGAGGCTCACCCCCTGCGGCGCGCTCGCCCGCAGCAGCACCACCGCCCGGTCCTCCGGCGGCGTCACCTCCTGCCGGATGCCGGCGAAGAGCAGCCACGAGGTGACCCCGAGGATCGCGCCCAGCGCCAGCACCACCAGCGGCGCCGCCAGCGCCGCATGCAGCAGCCGGTGATAGAGCCGCTCGAGAAAGCCCCCGACCGCCGCGAGGACGCCCGTGTGCCCGCCGTGGTCCTTCCCGTCGGCCAGCATCCGCGAGGCCATCATCGGGCAGAGCGACAGCGCGACCACCGCCGAGATGCCGACCGCCATGGCGAGCGAGATGCCGAACTCGCGGAAGAGCGCCCCCGCCTGCCCCGGCAGGAATGAGAGCGGCACGAAGACCGCCGCCAGCGTCGTCGTCGTCGCCACCACCGCGAAGAAGACCTGCTCGGTCCCGAGCACCGCCGCCGCCCGCGGCCCCAGCCCCTGCCCCCGCCGCCGCACGATGTTCTCGAGCACCACGATCGCGTCGTCGACCACGAGCCCGGTGGAGAGGACCAGCGCGAGGAGCGTCAGGATGTTGACCGAGAATCCCGCCAGATAGATCGTCGCCAGCGTCCCGATCAGCGCCACCGGTATGGTCAGCGACGGAATGAGCGTCGCGCGGAGGTCGCGCAGGAACAGGTAGATGATCGCCACCACGATCACCACCGAGAGCGCGAGCGTCAGCAGCACCTCATGGATCGAGCCGTCGATGAAGACCGCGTCGTCGCCGGTGATGAAGATCCGCACCCCCGGCGGCAGCGTCTGCTGCAGCTCGGCGACGATGGCGTGGATGCTGCGCGAGATCT
>NZ_CALLYO010000473.1 GCF_937858865.1 uncultured Amaricoccus sp.
GGGGCGGGGATCGGGGATGGTCGGGTCCTCGCATTCGGCGAGGATGGGGAGGAGGAGGCGCCACTGGGCGTCGGGCTGCTTCTCCGGGGCGTGGAGGAGGGCGTGGCGCATGAGGTCGGTGTAGCCGCGGGAGGCGGCGGCGGCGAGGCGGAGGAGCTGGCGGAGGGAGAGGGTCTCGGGGGCGGTGAGGGCGCCGTAGAGGTCCTCGGCGAGGTGGGCGACGGCGCGGAGGCGCTTGCGCTTGTCGTGGTTGAAGCGGGGGTAGAGGGCGGAGATGGCGGCTTCGGTGGTGTCGAAGAGGCCGGTCTGGGTGGCGCGGACGGCGACCATGGCCTGTTCCCAGGGGGAGATGTCGGCGCGGATGGCGTTTTCCTCGACCATGGCGGTCATCGCCTCGGTGAGGGTCGCGGGCGTGCGGAGGAAGGCGGGGATGGTGTCGAAGCCGAGGATGCCGTCGGCGGAGAGGGCGCGGACGGCGGCGAGGCGGCGGTAGCCGGAGATGAGGCCCCAGCGGCGGGGGGTGGGGGAGTCGGGAGTCGGATGTGGGGCCGGATGCGGGGCCGGGTGCGGGGCCGGATGCGGGGCCGGGTGCGGGGCGGGGTCGGGGAGGGCGAAGAGCTCGATCGGCATGCGCAGGCCGGTGGCGAGGATCGAGTGCTTGAGCTCGGCCAGCGCGTCGGGGTCGAGGCGGGCGCGGTCGCGGGCGAGGGCGTCCTCGGCGATCTCGGCGGTGGGGACGCGGGCGATGTCGGGCATGGCTGGGCTCCGGGCGGTTGCGGCGTGGAGGATAAGCGCGCGGGCGGGGGTGTTGCCGGGGCGGGGGGAGGAGCGTGCGGGGCCCGGGAGGCGGCTGCGGGCGCGGGGTTCGGGGCGGGGCCGGGTGGGTTCCGGGGCGGCGGCGTGGAATTGACGGGTGGCGGGGGGGGGTGGTCCCTTGCGGGGCGCCCCCGGGCATTCGAGCCGACGCCAGGTTCCGGGGCGCGGGGGGACAGATGTCATATCGAGGGATGATCTGCGCGGCCGCGCTCTGCTCGGCTGCGGTCTGCGCTTGGGCGGAGACGCCGGCGGAGCGCGGGGAATATCTGGTCAGGGGGCCGATGGGGTGCGGCAACTGCCATACGCCGCAGGGGCCGGAGGGGCCGGACATGGCGCTCGAGCTCGCCGGCGGGCAGGTGGTGGTGGACGAGCCGGCGATGCGGGCGGTCTCGCCCAACATCACGCCGGCGGGCGCGGTCGGCGGGTGGACGGACGCCGAGCTCGCGAAGGCGATCCGCGAGGGGCTGCGGCCGGACGGCAGCCTGATCGGGCCGCCGATGCCGTTCAGCCTCTACAGGGGGCTGTCCGACAGCGACCTCGCGGCGGTCGTCGCCTTCCTGCGCACACTGCCGCCCATCGAGCACGCGACGGAGAAGTCGGTCTACCGCATCCCGCTGCCGCCGGCCTGGGGGCCGCCGGTCGGGCAGGTCGCGGACGTGCCGCGCGGGCCGACGGCCGAATACGGCGCCTATCTGGCCGGGCCGGTCGCGCACTGCCTGGAGTGCCATACGCCGATGGGGCCGGAGGGGCCGATGTACGAGACCGCGACCGGGCAGGGCGGGTTCGAGTTCCCCGGGCCCTGGGGGGTGTCGGTGGCGGCCAACCTCACCTCGAGCGAGGACGGGCTGGCGAACTACAGCGACGCGGAGGTGGCGGCGATGATCACGCAGGGGGTGAAGCCGGACGGGACGCGGATGCTGCCGCCGATGCCCTATGGCTATCTGGCGCGGATGACGCCGGACGACCTGGCGGCGGTGATCGCCTATCTGCGGACGCTGCCGCCGCTGCCGGACCGGCCGAAGGGGTGAGGGGGGAGCGCGCGGGTCGGCTTCGGGCCGGCCTTCGCGCTCCGAGCGCACGGGCGCGCCTGTCCCGGGGGGAGGCAGGCGTGGCCCGTGCTTTTCTTGCGGGCGGCGTTGGCGGGCGTGGGGCGGCTTCGCGGGTGCGGGGGGTCAGTCGTCGGTGGCGCGCAGCGCGGTGATCTCCCAGTCCCAGCGCGGGGTGCCGGTGACCGGGGGCAGGGAGGCGAAGCCGAAGTGGGCCGAGAGGGCGCGGATCTGGCCGGGCGGCACGTCGGGGCGGGCGATGGCGGTCGATTCGCCGATGACCGGGCAGGCCTCGGGGGGCGTGTCCTCGGCCGGGCAGTCGCGCAGGCGGAGCTTCAGCGTGACGTCGCGCAGGCGGTAGCGGGGGGAGCCGTTGGCGATGCGGCCGGCGAGGCTGGCGCCGCGGACGGTGGGGGTGACCTCGATCCGGTCGAGGGTGAGCTCGGCCGGGGCGATGCGGGTGCCGGCGCGCTCGCTCTCGGGCGGGGCCTCGCGGGTGAAGTAGAGGGCGAGGCCGGCGGCGGCGGCGAGGCCGGCCGCGATCCCCCAGGGGCGGAAGCGGGGGTAGGCGACGAGCGCCGCGCCGTAGGCGACGAGCGCGAGGACGAGGACGGCGACAGGCATGCGGCACTCCCGGCGCAGGGCGCCCGCCCGCTTCTAGCCGAAGGCCGGGCGGTTGCCAAACCGGTCGCCGCGGGGGCGCGTGGGGGATATTTTACCATTTGATAAAAAATCCCTGCTGTGAGAGCGTGGGGGCGCAGGCACGACGCAGAGGTCGACGGAGAGGTCCATGGCACCCAGCCCGCATTCGCCCGGCATCGTCAGCGGGCGGCTGAGCCGCGAGGCGCTGGCGGAGAATTTCGCCGACATCGCGCCGAACTTCACCGCGCACGAGGCGCTGGTGGCGGCGGACCGCTGCTATTTCTGCTACGACGCGCCCTGCACGCTGGCCTGCCCGACCTCGATCGACGTGCCGCTCTTCATCCGGCAGATCGCGAGCGGGGTGCCGGAGGCGGCGGCGATGACCATCCTGTCGCAGAACGTGCTCGGGGGGATGTGCGCGCGGGTCTGCCCGACCGAGACGCTCTGCGAGGAGGCCTGCGTGCGGGAGGCGGCGGAGGGGCGCCCCGTGGAGATCGGGCGGCTGCAGCGCTATGCGACCGACGCGCTGATGGCGCGGGGCGGGCAGCCGTTCGCCCGCGCTGCGTCGAGCGGGCGGCGGGTGGCGGTGGTCGGGGCGGGGCCGGCCGGGCTCGCCTGCGCGCACCGGCTGGCCATGCTCGGGCACGAGGTGGTGCTCCTCGACGGGCGGGAGAAGGCGGGGGGGCTGAACGAGTTCGGCATCGCCGCCTACAAGGCGGTCGACGGCTTCGCCCAGGCCGAGGTGGAGTGGCTGCTCGGGATCGGCGGAATCAGCCTGCGCCAGGGGGTGCGGCTCGGGCGCGACCTGACGCTCGACGCGCTGCTCGCGGACTTCGACGCGGTCTTTCTCGGCATCGGGCTCGGCGGGGTGCGGGGGCTGGCCGGCGCGGAGTCGGGCGGGCCGGAGGTGCGGCCGGCGGTCGACTTCATCGCCGAGCTGCGCCAGGCGCGCGATCTGGCGGCGCTGCCGGTCGGGCGGCGGGTGGTGGTGATCGGCGGCGGGATGACGGCGATCGACGCCGGGGTGCAGGCGAAGAAGCTCGGGGCCGAGGAGGTGACGATCGCCTATCGCCGCGGCCGCGGGCGGATGGCGGCGAGCCGCTACGAGCAGGAGCTGGCGGCGAGCGTCGGGGTGCGCATCCTGGCCAATGCGGCGCCGGTCGGGACGGTGCCGGCGGGGATGGTCTTCGCGCGGAGCGACGAGGAGGGCGTGCCGGGGGAGGAGCGGTTCGAGATCGCCGCCGACCAGGTGCTGACGGCGATCGGGCAGGTGCTCGGGCCGGTGCCGGAGGGGCTGGCGGTCGCGGGCGGCAAGATCGCGGTGACCGGGCCGGGGCGGACCAGCCTGGCGCGGGTCTGGGCCGGCGGGGACTGCGCCGCCGGGGGCGACGACCTGACGGTGACCGCCGTCGCCGAGGGACGGGACGCGGCGATCGACATCCACGCGGCGCTCATGGCCGCGTGATGTGCGCGCTGCGGCATTGCGTCCCGGGCCGCGAGTGGTTACCTGCGCGGCAGGCGCGGGAGAGGAGTGCGCATGGAGCCGCTCTACGGGGCGATCGTCGACTTCCTGGCGGCGCACCAGCATTGGGCGCCCTATCTCGCCTTCGCCCTGGCGCTGGGCGAGACGGTCGCCTTCGTCTCGATCGCCATTCCCTCGACGGCGATCCTGGTCGGGGTGGGCGGGCTGATCGCCACCGGGGCGCTGCACTTCGTGCCGATCTGGATCGGGGCGGTGCTGGGCGCGCTGGTCGGCTCGACCTTCTCCTGGTGGCTCGGGCGGCGCTACGGCGACCGGATGCTGGCGGTCTGGCCCTTCTCGCGCGAGCCGGCGCTGGTCGAGCGCGGCACGCTGGCCTTCCGCCGCTGGGGCGGCGGGGCGATCTTCGTCGCGCATTTCTTCGGGCCGCTCCGGGCGGTGGCCTTCCTGGTGGCCGGGGTCTCCTCGATGTCTCTGGCCGGTTTCCAGCTCGCCAACGTGCCGGGGGTGCTGATCTGGGCCTATGCCATCCCGAAGGCCGGGGAGGTGGGCGGCAACGTCATCGGCCACGTCTGGCGGGGGCTGTTCGGCGCCTGAGCGGCGAAGGAAGAGGGGTGCCCTCCCCATTTGTCCCGCCCGAGGCCCTGGCCTCGGGCAGCGCCCGCCCCGCCCCCAGGCGGGCGCTTCTCGCCCGCCGGGTCG
>NZ_CALLYO010000474.1 GCF_937858865.1 uncultured Amaricoccus sp.
GACGGGATGGGGGCGGTGAACCTGCGCGCCGAGGAGGACGCCCGCGAGATCCGCGCGGAGGCGGAGACGCTGGTGCGCGAACGCGACGACCTCGAGGAGGCGATCCGCAAGCTGCGCCACGGCATCGCCAACCTCAACCGCGAGGGGCGGGGGCGGCTCGTCGCTGCCTTCGAGGAGGTGAACCGCAACTTCGCCACCCTCTTCCGCCACCTCTTCGGCGGCGGCGAGGCGAACCTCGTGCTGGTCGAGAGCGACGATCCGCTGGAGGCCGGGCTGGAGATCATGTGCCAGCCGCCGGGCAAGAAGCTCTCGACCCTCTCGCTCCTCTCGGGCGGCGAGCAGACGCTGACCGCGCTCAGCCTCATCTTCGCCGTCTTCCTCGCCAACCCCTCGCCGATCTGCGTCCTCGACGAGGTCGACGCGCCGCTCGACGACGCCAATGTCACCCGCTTCTGCGATCTCCTCGACGAGATGGTCGGGCGGACCGAGACGCGGTTCCTGATCATCACCCACCATGCTGTCACCATGGCGCGCATGGACCGGCTCTTCGGCGTGACCATGGCCGAGCCCGGCGTCAGCCAGCTCGTCTCGGTCGATCTCGCCGGCGCCGAGCGCATGGTCGAGACCGTGGCCTGAGGCGGCCGGAATCCGCTTCCCTTTCCCTGCTCGATGGCCTATTGAGCCGCCTTCGCGGCCTTGCACCCTTGGAGGAAGGCTGCGCGTTCGAACCCAGGAGAGAGCCACATGGCTGAGACACCCGTTCTCGAAGCCGTGGCGCGCGCAGGGACCGGCAAGGGGGCCGCCCGCAGCGCACGTCGCGAAGGATATGTACCCGGCGTCATCTACGGCGGCGGCGAGCCGCCCCAGACGATCAACGTCAGGTTCAACCTGCTGCTCAAGCAGCTGAAGGCGGGGCGCTTCCTTTCGACGCTGCTGAACGTCAAGGTCGACGGCAAGGACAACAACGTCATCTGCCGCGGCGTCCAGCGCGACGTGGTGAAGGATCTGCCGACGCACGTCGACTTCCTGCGCCTCAGCGACCGTTCGCGCATCGCCCTCTTCATCCCGGTCGAGTTCGTCAACCGCGACAAGTCCCCCGGCCTGAAGCGCGGCGGTGCCCTCATCGAGGTCCGCCCCGAGATCGAGCTGATGGTGACCGCCGGCGACATTCCCGAGAAGATCGTCGTCGACCTCACCGGCAAGGAGATCCACGACTCGATCCACATCTCGAACGTGACCCTCCCCGCCGGCGTCCGCCCGACGATCACCGACCGCGACTTCGTGATCGCCTCGATCCAGGCCCCGTCCGGCCTGCGCTCGGAGGAGGGCGAGGGCGAGAGCGAGGGCGAGGCGGCCGAGGGCTGATCCCGCCGCCAGCGCGTGCTATATGCCGACGCGGCGGGCCGATCCCGCCGCGTCGCTTCGTTTCGGCAGGCTCATGCAACTCTTCGTCGGCCTCGGCAACCCGGGCCCGGGCCATGCCCGCAACCGGCACAACATCGGCTTCATGGCGGCGGACGCCATTGCCGAGGCGCACGGATTCGGGCCGTGGCGGGCGAAGTTCCACGGCCAGGTCGCCGAGGGGCGCCTCGGGCCCGAGAAGGTCATGCTGCTCAAGCCCGGCACCTACATGAACCTCTCGGGCGACGCGGTCCGGGCGGCGCTCGGCTTCTTCAAGCTCGAGCCGGGCGACGTCACCGTCTTCCACGACGAGCTCGACCTCGCGCCAGGGCGGGTGCGGGTCAAGACCGGGGGCGGGACAGCCGGGCACAACGGGCTGCGCTCGCTCGGGGCGCATATCGGGCCGGAGTTCCGGCGCGTCCGGATCGGGATCGGGCATCCGGGGGACAAGCGGCTGGTCTCGAACTACGTCCTCAGTGACTTTCACAAGTCGGAAGCGGACTGGGTCGACGACCTGCTGCGCGGGGTCGCCGAGGGTGCGCCGGCGCTCGCTGCCGGAGACACCCAGGGCTTCCTCGCCGCCGTGAACCGCCGGGCGCCGCCCCCGGCGGTCCGGAAGCCCTCCCCCGAGCCGGCCCCGACGCCGGCCGCCGCGCCCGAGCCCGAGGACGCCCGGAGCCCGCTGCAGAGGCTCGTCGATCGCTTCCGGTGAGCGGCGCCCGCACGCGCTCCGCACAGTGCGGGCTTCCGGCAACCCGCTGAGACCGCAAGATAAAAGTCTTGGCGCTAACCACTTCTCAACGAAGGTTAATGCGGCCGCACGCGCGGCCGCGGCTTGACTCCGGCCGGCGGTGCGGGCCTGATCCCGGCCGGTTCGCGGATGGGGGGAAACCAGATGGCCGAGGAGGACGCCGCGCCCGGGAGCGGCCCGGCGGCGCCGGAGAAGCCCGATCCGGTGCGCCGCTGGACGGGCCTCGTCGCCGGTGCGCTCGTCCTTCTCCTCGTCCTGCAGATCGCCAGCGACCGGACGGCGCCGCTCACCACCATCGCCACGGTGGAGGCGCTGGTGCTGCCGATCGTGCCGCGCGTCTCGGGCGAGCTGGTGCGGGTCGAGGTGCGCGACGACGCCACCGTCGAGCCGGGCGAGGTCCTGGCGGAGATCGACCCGACGCCGTTCCGCCTGGCGGCGGAGGCGGCCGAGGCCGAGCTGGCGCGGGCCGGCCAGGCGATCGGCGCCTCGACCGCCGAGGTGGCCGCGGCCCAGGCCAAGCTCGCCGAGGCGCAGGCGCACCTGACCAACAGCCGGGCCCAGGCCGACCGGACGCTCGCGCTCGTCGAGCGCGGCGTGGTGCCGGCGGCGCGCGGCGACGAGGCGGTGGCGGCCATCGCCGGCGGCGAGGCGCTGGTGGCGGCGGCCGAGGCCGACCTGCGCCGCGCCGAGCAGGCGCTCGGCCCCGCCGGCGCCGACAACCCGCAGCTCCGCGCGGCGCAGTCGGCGCTCGAGACCGCGCAGTTCAACCTCGCCCAGACCCTGATCGTCTCGCCGGCGCACGGCCGGGTGACCAACCTCAGCCTCGGCGCCGGCGAGACCGCCAGCGCCGGGCAGCCGATCCTGACCATGATCGACCTGCAGGGCGGCTGGATCGTCGCCTGGTTCCGCGAGAACCAGCTCGGCAACATCGCCCGCGGCGACCGCGCCGAGGTCGTGCTCGACGTGCAGCCCGGCCGCGTCTGGCAGGCGCGCGTGGTGTCCTTCATCGCCGGGATCGACACGGTCAACCAGTCGGCCCCGCGCGGCGGCCTGATCGACACGCCGCCGCAGGCCCGCTGGCTGAGCGAGCCGCAGCGGTTCGCCGTGCGCCTCGAGTTCACGCCCTCCGATTCGCTGCCGCCGGGGGTGCGGCTCGGGTCGCAGGCGACGGTGATGGTCGAGACCGCGCAGTCGGCCTGGCTGCGCCCGCTCTGGTGGGCCTACATCCGGGTCCGCGCGATCCTCTCCTATGTCCGCTGACCTCCCCGCCGAGGGGCGCGGGCCCCCGGCCCAGATCCTGCGGGTCGCGCTGCTGCCGCCGCTCGGCTACGGGGCGGCGCTCTGGAGCGGCACCATGCTGCCCTTCGTGACCGGCGTGCTGCTCGCCGCGCTCACGCTGAAGGCGCCGGCCGCCCCGCCGCCGCGCGCCGCGCTGCTGCTCGTGCTCCTCGCCGCGCTGCTGCCCCTCGGCTTCGTCGGCTTCGCCGGCGTGCTCGACCAGTTCCCCTATCTCCTGGTCGGCTTCGTCGGCCTCGTCTTCCTGCACGCCTTCCGCCTGCAGGCCGAGCCGCGCACCGCCACGATCGGCCTGCTGCTGCAGGCCTTCGCCATCGTGGTGCCGCTGGCGATGCGGCGCTCCGAACAGGCGCTCGCCGCCGCCTCGGGCGCCTTCCTCGCCAACGCGCTGCTCGCGGTCGCCGGGCTCTACCTCGCCTTCGCGCTCTTTCCCGGCCGCGGCCGCGCCGCCGGAGTGACGCCGCCGCCGGCGGCGGGGGGCGCGGCCGGGCGCACCCGCGACGCGGCGCTGGCGGCCCTGGTGATGCTGCCGCCCTTCGTGCTGCTGATGTCGCTCGACGCCGTCTCGGCCATGCGGGTGCTCTTCGCCGTGGCGATCGTGCTCGTCGCGCTCGGGCGGCGCGACCTGCGCGAGACCGCGGTCGAGAGCCTGCTCTCGGCGCTGATGGCCGGGGCGATGGCGGTCGCCTTCACCCTGCTCGGCCGGGTCTGGCCCGACCCGGCGGCCGGGCTGCTGGTCGCCGCGCTGATCGGCCTTCTCGTCGCGCCGCACGCCTTCGCCGGCCGCCATCGCGGCGCGGTCGCGCTGGCGATCCCGCTCGCCTGGGTGATGATCGGCGTCGCGCCGGGCAGCACGGTCGGGAAGACGC
>NZ_CALLYO010000475.1 GCF_937858865.1 uncultured Amaricoccus sp.
GACCAGAGGCCGAACTGGGCGACGCCGTCGACGGTTTCCTCGGTGCCGAGCTCGGCCAGGCGGTAGAAGCTCTTGCGGTCGATCAGCGCCTCGAGGCCGCGGCGGACCATGACGTAGGGGGAGGGCTCGCCGGTCGCCGGGTCGCGCTCGACGCGGATGGGGTGGTCGGGGCCGGCGGTCACGCTGTCCTCGACCTGGGTGAGGAAGGTGAGGAGCTGCGCCCGGCCCTCGCCCTCGGCGGTGAAGTCGACGGCGACGAAGGGGGCGTCGTCGACGGTGATGCCGACCTTCTCGACCGGGGTGACGAGGTAGAAGCGGCCCTCCTCGCGCTTCAGGATCGAGGAGAAGAGCCGCACCAGCGCGGGCCGGCCGATCGGGGTGCCGAGGTAGAACCAGGTGCCGTCCCGCGCGATCCGCATGTCGAGGTCGCCGCAGAAGGGCGGGTTCCAGAGGTGGACCGGCGGCGGCCCCTTGCGGCTCGCGGCGCGCGCGGCAGAGGCGAGGGTGTCGGCGGCGGGCGCGGGAGCGGACTCGGGAGCGGACTCGGGCATGGGCTGTCCTCCGGGGCTTCGCTCGAAGGTAGCGGCGGGCAGGCGGGGCGGCAACTCGCCGCCATGGGAGGGGTCTCGCTGCCCGCGGCCGGGGCGGCCCGCCGGGACTGTCGGGATTGTGACGAGGAATGCCCATTGTCGCGCGGGCGGGGCGGGTTATGCTCGTCTGCGATTGCAGGCGCGGCGGGTGGCGCTGCGGGATCTCCAAGGGGCATGCGATGATCGACACCGAGGACCTGATGCCCGAGATCGAGGCCACGGGCGAGCGGCTGGTGGCGGCGCGGCAGATGATCGCGCGGCGGATCATCGGGCAGGAGGCGGCGGTCGAGCAGACGCTGATCGCCATCCTCTGCGGCGGGCACGGGCTGCTGGTCGGCGCGCCGGGGCTGGCGAAGACGCGGCTGGTCGAGACGCTCGGCACGGTGCTCGGGCTGGTGGCGCACCGGGTGCAGTTCACCCCGGACCTGATGCCGGCCGACATCCTGGGCGCCGAGGTGCTGGAGACGGGCGCCGACGGGAGCCGGGCCTTCCGCTTCATCGACGGGCCGATCTTCTGCCAGCTGCTGATGGCCGACGAGATCAACCGGGCGAGCCCGCGGACGCAGTCGGCGCTGCTGCAGGCGATGCAGGAGAAGGAGGTGTCGGTGGCCGGGCAGCGGCGCATCCTGCCGAAGCCCTTCCATGTGCTTGCGACGCAGAACCCGATCGAGCAGGAGGGGACCTATCCCCTGCCCGAGGCGCAGCTCGACCGGTTCCTGCTGCAGATCGACGTCGACTATCCCGACCGGGCCTCGGAGCGGGAGATCATCCTGGCGACGACCGGCGTCGAGGAGGCGGTCGCCGAGCCCGTCTTCGACGCGGCGAGCCTGATGGCGGCGCAGGTGCTGATCCGGCGGCTGCCGGTGGGCGAGCAGGTGGTGGAGCGCATCCTCGACCTGGTGCGGGCGGCGCGGCCGGGGACGGCGGAGGCGCATCCGGCGGTGCGCGAGGCGGTGAGCTGGGGGCCGGGGCCGCGGGCGGGGCAGGCCCTGATGCTGGCGATCCGGGCGCGGGCGGGGCTGGACGACGTGGCGGCGCTGGCGCATCCGGTGCTCGTCCACCGCATGGCGCTCGGCTTCGCGGCGCGCGCCGAGGGGCAGACGCTCGGCGGGCTGATCGAGCGGCTGGTCGGCGACGTGACCGGCCTGGAGGCTGCCGCGTGATCGAGCCCCGGCCTCCGCGCGGCAGGGACAAGCCGCAGGGGCCGGTCGGGCTGCGGCGGGATGCCGAGAAGGTCGCCGGCGCGCTGCCGCCGCTGCTGGCGCAGGCGGAGATGCTGGCGGCGACGGTGGCGATGGGCTTCCACGGGCGGCGGCGGGCCGGGCAGGGGGAGAATTTCTGGCAGTACCGGCAGGCGGTGCCGGGGGACCCGCGCTCGGCGGTGGACTGGCGGCGGTCGGGCAAGTCGGACCAGCAGTTCATCCGCGAGATGGAGTGGGAGGCGGCGCAGACCGTCTCGATCTGGGTCGACGACGCGCAGTCGATGGACTACCGCGGGGCGGAGCATTCGCGCGCCCGCTCGAAGAACGAGCGGGCGGCGCTGCTGGCGCTGGCGCTGGCGGTGCTGCTGGTGAAGGCGGGGGAGCGGGTGGCGCTGATGGGGACGGATGCGGGCCAGCCGCGGGCCGGGCGGACGCAGCTAAACCGGATGGCGCTGGCGCTCGGGACCGAGTGGGGCGACGGGGCGGCGCGGCCGGACTACGGGCTGCCGCCGGGGGACAGGATGGCGCGCGGCGGGCGGGCGGTCTTCTTCTCGGACTTTCTCGGCGACATCGACGCGATGACCCCGGTGCTGGCGCATGCGGCGGACCAGGGGGTCAGGGGCTGCTTCGTGCAGGTGCTCGACGAGAGCGAGGAGGAGTTCCCCTTCGACGGGCGGATGATCTTCGAGAGCATGGGGCGCTCGACCGAGTTCGAGACGCAGCGGGCGCGGGCGCTGCGCGAGGCCTATCGCGGGCGGCTCGAGGAGCGGCGGGAGCGGATCAGGGCGCTGGCGCGGCACCTCGGCTGGCGGTGGTACTTCCATCATACCAGCGAGCCGCCGCGGCCGGCGCTGCTCTGGCTCTACATGGCGGTCGGCGAGCGGGCGTGAGATGATCGGCTCGGTCGCCTTCCTGTCGCCGTGGCTCCTGCTCGGGTTCGCCGCGCTGCCGGTGCTCTGGTGGCTCCTGCGCGCGGTGCCGCCGGCGCCGGGGCGGCGGGCCTTCCCGGGGGTGCGGCTGCTGCTCGGGCTGCGCGACCCGGAGAAGATGCCGGAGCGGACGCCCTGGTGGCTGCTGCTGCTGCGGATGCTGGCGCTGGCGGCGGCGATCCTCGCCTTCGCCGGGCCGGTGCTCAATCCGCGGCCGGCGGGGACGGGCGATCCGCTGCTGGTGCTGCTCGACGGCGGCTGGGGGGATGCGCCGGACTGGAATCGGCGGATGGACCGGGCGGCGGCGGCGCTCGACGAGGCGGCGCGGAACGGGCGGCAGGCGGCGGTGGTGACGATGGGAGCGGAGCCGATCGCCGGCGAGGCGGTGCCCTGGCGGACCGGGGCCGAGTGGCGCGAGCGGCTGGCCGGGCTCGCGCCGGCGGCCTGGGCGCCGCACCGGGCGGCCTGGGCCGGGTGGGTCGCGGCGCAGGAGGGGGCGTTCGAGACGCTGTGGCTCGGCGACGGGATCGGGCATGGCGGCGAGGCGGAGCTGGCGCGCGCGCTGCTCGGCCACGGGCCGGTGACGCTAGTCGGGCCGCCCCTGGCCGCGCTGGCGCTGACCCCGCCGCGGCTCGAGGGCGGGGAGTTCCGGGTCGAGGTGCTGCGGGCCGGGGGCGGCGCGGCGCGGCCGGTGGGCGTGATGGCGATGGGGCCGGATCCGAACGGGATCGAGCGGGTGCTTGGCGCGGCGACCGGCGAGATCGGCGCCGGGGAGGCGGTGCTCGATCTGGCGATGGATCTGCCGGTGGAGCTGCGGAACCGGGTGGCGCGGGTGCAGCTGGCCGAGGGGCGCTCGGCGGCGGGCGTGGTGCTGGCCGACGACTCGGTGCGCCGGCGCAAGGTGGGGCTGATGTCGGGCCGGGCGGGGGGCGAGGAGCAGGACCTGAACGATCCGCTGCACTATCTCAGGAAGGCACTCGAGCCCTTCGCCGAGGTGATCGAGGCGCCGCTCGGGGAGATGCTGAACGCGGGCCCGGACGTCCTCGTCCTCGCCGACGTGGGGACGCTCGGGGAGGCGGAGCGGGCGGCGCTCATCCCGTGGGTGGAGAAGGGAGGGCTTCTCGTCCGCTTCGCCGGGCCGCGGCTGGCGCAGTCCGGCGTCGGGCAGCTCGAGGAGGATCCGCTGTTGCCGGTGCGGCTGCGCGCCGGCGGGCGGTCGATCGGCGGGGCGATGTCCTGGGGGGCGCCGCGGCGGCTGCGGCCGTTCCCGGAGAGCGGGCCTTTCGCCGGGCTGGAGGTGCCGCGGGACGTCGATATCTCGAGCCAGGTGATGGCGCAGCCGGACCCGGACCTGCCGGAGCGGGTGCTGGCGAGCCTCGAGGACGGGACGCCGCTGGTCACCGGGCGGAGCCTCGGGGACGGGCGGGTGGTGCTCTTCCACGTTACGGCGAACGCGGACTGGTCGAGCCTGCCGCTCTCGGGGCTCTTCGTCGAGATGCTGGAGCGGCTGACGCAGAGCGCGGGCGGGCTGGCGGCGGCGCCGGAGACGCTGGCGGGCGCGGTCTGGACGCCGCTGCAGGTGCTCGACGGCTACGGCGGGCTGGCGCCGCCGAGTCTTGTCGCCGGCGTGCCGGGCGAGCGGCTCGCCGAGGCGCGGCCGTCGCCGGAGACGCCGCCGGGGATCTATGCCGCGGGCGAGCGGCGGGTGGCGCTGAACGTGATGCGGGCAGGCGACCGGCTGGCCGCGCGCGCCGCGCTGCCCGAGGGGCTGCGGGTCGAGGCGCGGGACCTGCCGCGGGAGGTCCGGCTCGGGCCGTGGCTGCTGGGGGTCGCGCTGGTGCTGCTGGCGGTCGACGTGCTGGCGACGCTTTTCGTCTCGGGGCGGCTCGGGCGCGGGCTGCGGCGGGCGGCGCGGGCCGCGGGGGTGGCGCTTGTCGTCGGCGGGACCGTGCTCGGCGCGGGGCGGGCGGAGGCGCAGCAATCGGATGCCGACGTGCTCTATGCCGCCAACCGGACGGTGCTCGCCTATGTCGAGACCGGTAATCCGCGGGTGGACGCGGTGAGCGCGGCGGGGCTGAGGGGGCTGAGCCAGGCGCTCTTCGAGCGCACGGCGATCGAGCCGGCCGATCCGGTGGCGGTCGACATCGAGATGGACGACATCTCGCTCTATCCCTTCCTCTACTGGCCGGTCACCGAGGGGCAGGCGGAGCCGTCCGACGCGGCGGTGGTCAGGATCAACGACTTCCTGCGCTTCGGCGGCATGATCCTCTTCGACACCAAGGACGCCGACCTCGCCGGCGCGGCGGGGGCCACGACGCCGAACGCCCGGGCGCTGCAGCGGATCGCGGCGCGGCTCGACGTGCCGCCGCTCGAACCGGTGCCGCACGACCATGTGCTGACGCGCTCCTTCTATCTCCTGCAGGACTTCCCCGGGCGCTGGAACGGCGCGCCGGTCTGGCTCGAGGCCTCGCCGGCCCCGGAGGAGGTCGAGGGGCTGCCGTTCCGCAACCTCAACGACGGGGTGACGCCGGTGGTGATCGGCGGCAACGACTGGGCTGCGGCCTGGGCGGTGCAGGAGAGCGGCCAGCCGATGTTCCCGGTCGGCCGCGGCATCGCCGGCGAGCGGCAGCGCGAGATGGCGCTGAGGTTCGGGATCAACCTCATCATGTATGTCATGACGGGAAACTACAAATCCGACCAGGTGCATGTGCCGGCGCTGCTCGATCGGCTGGGGCAGTAGATGCAGGCGGTGACCTTCTCGCCGGTGCTGCCGCTGCCGCTCATCGCGGTGCTCGCGGCGGTGGCGCTGGTCGGGGTGGGGCTGGCGCTCTGGCGCGGGCTGACCGGCTGGTGGCTGCGCGGGCTGGCGGCGCTGGTGCTGCTCGCGGCGCTGGCCGGACCGTCGCTCCGGCGCGAGGACCGGACGCCGGTCGCCAATATCGCCGTGGTGGTGGTGGACGACAGCGCGTCGAACCGCATCGACGGGCGGGACGCGCAGGTGGCCGAGGCGCTCGCGGAGCTGGAGGCGCGGCTCGACCGGCTGGGCGAGGGCGGCGGGCTCGAGGTGCATACCGTGCATGTCGCGGACCGGGGCGAGGACGGGACGCTGCTCCTGACCGCGCTGGCCGAGGCGACGGCCGAGCTGCCGGCCGACCGTATCGCCGGGGCGATCCTCGTCACCGACGGGCAGGTGCACGACCCGGACGCGGTGGCGGGCTTTCCGGCGCCGGTTCAGGTGCTGCTGACCGGGAGCGCGGCGGACTGGGACCGGCATGTGGTGGTCGAGACGGCGCCCGCCTTCGCGATCGTCGACGAGGCGGTGAGCCTGGTGCTGCGGGTCGAGGACCTCGGAGCGGCGCCGGGGGGCGGCGGCTTCGCGCCGATCGCGATCTCGCTCGACGGGACCGAGCCGGTGCGTTTCGACGTGCCGCTGAACCGGAGCGTGACGCTGCCCGTCACCCTGCGCCGGGGCGGCGTGAACGTGCTGCAGATCTCGACGCCGGCGGTGGCGGGGGAGCTGACCGACCGCAACAACCAGGCGATCGTCTCGATCAACGGGGTGCGCGACCGGCTGCGGGTGCTGCTGGTCTCGGGCGAGCCCTATCCGGGCGAGCGGACCTGGCGCAACCTGCTGAAGTCGGACTCGGGGGTCGACCTGGTGCATTTCACCATCCTCCGGCCGCCGGAGAAGCAGGACTTCGTGCCGGTCTTCGAGCTCTCGCTGATCGCCTTCCCGACGCAGGAGCTCTTCATGGAGAAGGTCGACGAGTTCGACCTGATCATCTTCGATCGCTACAAGCGGCGCGGCATCCTGCCCAACACCTACTTCGAGAACATCGCCCGCTACGTGCGCGACGGGGGGGCGCTGCTGGTGGCGTCGGGCGAGGATCTGGCCGGGGCGGAGAGCCTGTTCCGCTCGCCGCTCCGGGAGATCCTGCCGGTCGCGCCGACCGGGCGGGTGATCGAGGAGGGGTTCGTGCCGGGGATATCGCAGGTCGGCCATCGGCATCCGGTGACGGCGGGGCTCGAGGAGCATGCCCCCCGGCCGGTGGCGGCGGACGGGACGCCGGGCTGGGGGCGCTGGTTCCGCATGGTCGAGGTCGAGCCCGAGGGCGGCGAGGCGCTGATGACCGGGCCGGAGGGGCGGCCGCTCCTGGTGCTGGCGCGCGAGGGGGAGGGGCGGATCGCCGTGCTCGGGTCGGACCAGGCCTGGCTCTGGAGCCGCGGCTACGAGGGCGGCGGGCCGCAGCTCGAGCTGCTGCGGCGGCTCGCGCACTGGCTGATGCAGGAGCCCGAGCTGGAGGAGGAGGTGCTGCGCGGCACGAGCGACGCGGGCGGCGTGCTGATCGAGCGGCGGACGCTCGCGGACGGCGTGCCGCCGGTGACGGCAACGAGCCCGTCGGGCGCGGTCTCGGAGCTGGCGCTGACCGAGGTGTCGCCGGGCCGCTGGCAGGGGCGGATCGAGGCGGCGGAGAACGGGGTCTGGCGGCTGGCGAACGGCGACCGCAGCGCGGTGGCCGTGGTCGGCCCCTCGGCGCCGAAGGAGTTCGCCGACCCGGTCTCGACCGGCGACGTGCTCGGCCCGCTGGCCGCCGCGACGAGCGGGGGGGTGAAGCGGCTGGAGGAGGGGATGCCCGACCTGCGCCTGGTACGCGAGGGGCGCGTGGCGGCGGGGCGGGGGTGGATCGGGCTGGCCGACCGCGAGGCCTATCAGCTGCGCGACATCCGCCAGGTCGACCTGGCGCCGGGCTGGCTCAGCCTGCTGCTGGCGGCGGGGCTCGCCTTCGCGGCCTGGCGCGTCGAGGGGCGCTGACCGGCGGGCCGCCGGGGCGTCGCGCGGGGTCGTCGCGCGCGAGGCCGTGCCTGACGCGTTGGGAGATGGCTATTCCTCGACCGGCGACCAGCCGTCGCCGGGATCGAAGCTGTCGATGGCGGCGGCGACGGAGAGGGTGTCCTCGCCGAGGTCCGCCTCGTAGACGATGCCGGCCTCGCCGACCATGAAGCTCATCACGCCGGTCTGGCCGTAGTCGGCGGGGAAGGCGACGAGCGCGTGGCCGGCGACCATCTGGCCGTTGACCATATAGTCGAGCGCGCCGCCGGGGGCGTGCGGCCCCTGCTTCGTCAGTATGTGGAAATAGTAGCCGAGGTAGGGCTCGGGCTCGACGTCGGTGCCGTCGATGCTGTAGCCGTCGGCCGCGGCGCGGGCCATGAAGTCGCCGATCGGGCTCTCGGGCTGGCCGGGCTCGGAGGGCCAGTAGAGCCCGTCGTGGGTGCCGGCGGTGGAGAGGATCGCCGCGGCGAAGCTCGGCAGGCCGTTGCCGTCGGGGTCCGCGCTGCGGTAGGCGGCCTGGGCGCGCACGTAGCCGTGCAGGAGGTCGATGACGTCGAGCTCGTTCTGGCCGATGCGGCGGAGCAGCACCTCGTCGCGGGCGGCGGCGGCGTCGAACCGCCATGCGCCGTCCGCCTCGGCGATCTCGACCGGGAAGGGCCACTGGGCGCGGCCGATGTAGAGGGTGGCGCGCTCGCCCTCCTCGCCGGGGGCGACGGCGATGCGGTGCAGCTCCTCGTAGCTGGCGAGGAACTGCCGCCAGTCCTCGCGGTCGGCGGGGTCGTCGCCGGAGAAGATCACGTCCGCGTTCTCGGGGCCGAAGACGGCGAGGAGCGCGTCGGGGTCCTTGGCCCTGAGTGCCGCGATGACCGCCTCGGCCGCGGCGTCGGGGGTCGGGAAGGACTGCGGCTCGGCCTCGGCCGCCAGCGGAGCGGCGGAGACGAGCAGGACCGCGGCGAGCGCGGCCCGGCAGGAGTTCGGCAGGTCCAACGTCATCGCCACATCCTCTCTCTAGCGCCTGCGGTGCCCGCCGTCGCGGCTGTGGGCGCCGCGGGCCTTGGCGGCCTTGGCATGGCCGCCGCCGCCGTGCTGCTTGAACGCCGAGGCCTTGGCCGGCGCCTTCTTCGGCGGCTTGTGGGCGGCCTTCGCCCGGCTGACCGCCTGCGGGTGCTTCTTGGCCGCCTTGGCGGCCTTGGCCTTGTTCTTGCTGAGGTCGCCCCGATCGAGCGCGGCCTTGGTCTTCTTGGCGTCGATCTTCTTCGGGGTGAGCGCGCTGTCCCTGGGCTTCGCCGGCAGGTCCTTGCGCTCGCCGAGCTTGGCGCCGATCTCCTGGCGCGAGGCGCCCTTGCCGTCGCCGCGGGCCGCGGCCTTGTCCCTGACCTTCGCCGCGTCGACCCCGCCGCCCTTGGCCTTGCGCTCGGCGAGCCGCTCGCGCGCCTGCGCCTGCTGCTCGGGCGAGGGCTTCCAGGTGCCGGGGCGGTCGCCGGTGCGCTCGGCGACGCGGTTGCGGACCTCGTCGCGATTGCTGCCGGCGATCACGTTGGTGCGGTCGCGGTCGATGGTGACGTCGCCGTTGATGTCGATGTCGCGGTTGGGGCGGAGGTCGCCCTCGTCCCAGTCGATATGCGCCGGCCCGTGCCAGTAGTCGTCCCAGTCGTCATCGTCGTCGAAGATCTCGTCCACGAGGAGGGCGCTGCCGAAGGCGATGGCGCCGGTGGCGAGGAGGTTGGGGCCGCCGGAGTCGATGACCGCCGGCTGGGTGTAGGGCGTGGTGTAGGCGGTGGTGGCGTCGTACTGCGGGACGTAGACGACGTCGGGCTCGGCCGGGACGATCGAGATGCTGTCGCCGGTCTCCTCGACCACCTGGGCGTCGTTGGTGGCGAGGTTGCCGACCGCGGCGGCGCGCGCCCGCTGGCGCTGGACCGCGTCGAGCACGTCGTCGGGCTGCGCCAGGATGGCGTCGCCGAGCTGCTCGGTCCAGTCGATGTCGGTCGCCATCGTCGTGACCACGCTCGGGAAGCCGCCGGCGAGGACCTGCACGCTCGGGTCCCAGTCCTCCGTCTCGGCCCTGGCGGCGCGGTCCTTGGGGGAGAGATCCGGCTCGGCGGCGAGGAAGCGGTCGGCCTTGATGATGTCGAGGGGGTAGGTCGAGGCGACGAGCACCTGGGTCAGGAGCGAATCGGGGTAGAGCGCGACCGGCGCGACGAGCGTGTCGAGCTCGTCGTCGCCGAGGAGTCCCTCGTCCTCGGCCGCCGCGGCGGCCGTCTCCGCGGTGACGACGGCGTCGGGGGCATCGGCGGCGGCGTCCTGCGCCCTGAGGGTGGCAGGGGCGGCGGCGATGGCGAGCGCGAGCGCGCCGACCAGAGCCCTGTTTCGCATGGCCTCCTCCCCCGAGCCCCGACGGGGGCCCTTTCCGCTTTCCGCCCGATCATAGACCGGCGCCGGGCCGGCGCCAGAAGCTGGCTCAACGGGGGCCGATGGTGCCGCCGAGCTCGTCGGCGATGTGCTGCTCGATGATCGCCTCGAACGAGGGGTCGGCCTCGAAGCCGAGGGCGAGGGCGCGGGCGGGGTCGAAGTTCTCCGGCCAGCCGGCGACGATGCGGGCGATCGTCTCGTCGGGCTCGCGGCGAATCAGCGCCGCCGCCGCGTCGCCGGCGACGCGGCGGAGCGCCTCGATCTGCTCGCCGACCGTGGCGGAGAGGCCGGGCATGGTGAGGCAGCGGCGGGCGCCGAGCGGGCCCGTGTCCATGGTCATGGCGTGGCGGAGGAAGCCCACGGCCGCGCGCGGGCTGGCGTGCCAGTGGCGGACGTCCTCGCTGACCGGGAGGACGGCTTCGCGGCCGGCGAGGGGCTCGCGCAGGATGTTGGAGAAGAAGCCGGAGGCGGCCTTGTTGGGAGCGCCGGGGCGGATGCAGATGGTGGGCAGGCGGATGCCGACGCCGTCGAGGAAGCCGCGGCGGGAATAGTCGTTGAGCAGGAGCTCGCCCATCGCCTTCTGGGTGCCGTAGCTGGTCAGCGGCTGGGAGAAGAAGGTGTCGCCGATCGCATCGGGGAAGGGGGCGCCGAAGACGGCGATCGACGAGGTGAAGACGACGCGCGGGCGGTAGTCGGGCTGGGCGCGGATCGCCTCGAAGAGGTTGCGGGTGCCGTCGAAGTTGACCCGGTAGCCCTTCTCGAAGTTCGCCTCGGCCTCGCCGGAGACGATGGCGGCGAGGTGGAAGATGACGTCGGGGCGGGTGGCGACCTCGGCCGCGACCGCCGCGGCGTCGGCGAGGTCGAGCGTGCCGCTGGTGGCGGGGATGCCGCCGGCCGGCGGCTCGGGCGCCACGACGTCGACGAGGGCGAGGCCGGTGATCCCGGCCGGGTCGGCCGCGAGCGAGGCGGCGAGCTTCGCGCCGACCATGCCGGCCGCGCCGATGATGAGTGCCTGCATGACAGACTCCCTCCCTTGCTGTCGGGATTGGCTAGCACGGACGGGCGAGGGGAGCCAGAAGCGGCCGATGGGTCGCGGCGGGGGCAGGTGGGCGGGGCGGAGCCGGCTTGCCGGCGTCCCGTGGTCCGAGGCGGGGCTTGCGACGAGATGAACCGTCGGCCGCGCCCCGTGACGCATTAACGCACCTTGCCATGCGGTTAACGGCAAGAGGAATGTCTTTTCATTACAGCAGGTTGGTAGAAGCCCGCACTGTGCGGGCCGCTTGCGCCGCGCGCCTCGGCGCGGGCACTGGGGCTCGTTCGGAGGCGCGGGGCGGCCCGCGGGACTTGTCTCGTCGGGGTGTGCTTGCTAGTCGGGGAGCGACGGATCGGGGAAGGGCGCGATGGCGCGGCAGACGATCGCGGCGGAGCGCGCCAAGGCGCGGACGGTTGGCCCCCTGCGCGGCCTGTGGCCGTTCGTGCGGCCTTATCGCCGGCTGCTCTGGGGGGCGCTCGCGGCGCTGACCGCGACGGCCGGGCTCTCGCTCAGCCTGCCGCTGGCGGTGCGGCGGGTCATCGACAACTTCTTCGCTGAGTCGCTTCGCCTCGTCGACGCCTACTTCCTCGCCGCGCTCGGGATCGCGGCGCTGCTCGCCGTTGGAACGGCGCTGCGCTACTATCTCGTCACCCGGCTCGGCGAGCGGGTGATCGCCGACATCCGCCGGGCGATCTACGACCGGGTGATCGGCATGAGCCCGGGCTTCTACGAACGGATCATGACCGGCGAGGTGCTCTCGCGGCTGACCACCGACACGACGCTCGTCCTCTCGGTGATCGGCTCCTCGGTTTCGGTGGCGCTGCGCAACTTCCTCACGCTGGTCGGGGGGCTGGCGCTCCTCCTCTGGACCAGCCCCAAGCTCTCCGCCCTCGTCCTCGTCGGCGTGCCGCTCGTCGTCGTCCCGATCCTCACCCTCGGCCGGCGGCTGCGCCGCCTCTCGCGCGAGAACCAGGACCGGATCGCCGCCTCGAGCGCGGAAGCCTCGGAGAGCCTGCTCGCCGCGCAGACGGTGCAGGCCTATACCCACGAGGCGGCGAGCCGGGCGAGCTTCGGCGCGCTGACCGAGGGTGCCTACGATTCCGCGCTCGCCCGCATTCGGACGCGGGCGTTCCTCACCGCGATCGTCATCTTCCTCGTCTTCGCCGCCATCGTCGCCGTGCTCTGGATCGGCGCCCGCGACGTCCGCGCCGGGGCGATGAGCCCGGGCGAGCTGGTCCAGTTCGTCATCTACGCCGTCCTCGTCGCCGGCTCGGTCGCCGCCCTCTCCGAGATCTGGGGCGAGCTGCAGCGCGCCGCCGGCGCGACCGAGCGGATGATCGAGCTCATCAACGCCGTCGATCCGATCGCCGATCCGGTGCATCCGGTGCCGCTGCCGGGGCGGGTGAAGGGGGCGATCGACTTCGAGGAGGTCACCTTCCACTATCCGGCCCGGCCCGACGCCCCGGCGCTGCACGATCTCACCCTGCGCATCCGGCCGGGCGAGACGGTGGCGCTGGTCGGACCCTCGGGCGCGGGAAAGACCACACTCTTCCAGCTCCTGCTGCGGTTCTTCGATCCGGACGCGGGGCGGGTCATGCTCGACGGCGTGGACATCCGCACCCTCGCGCGCGGCGATCTGCGGCGGCAGTTCGCGCTCGTGCCGCAGGAGCCGGTGATCTTCGCCACCTCGGCGCGCGAGAACATCCGCTTCGGCCGGCCGGAGGCCACGGACGCCGAGGTGGAGGCCGCCGCCCGGGCCGCCGCGGCGCACGAGTTCATCGACCGCTTTCCGCAGGGCTACGACACCTGGGTGGGCGAGCGCGGCGTCATGCTGTCGGGCGGCCAGCGCCAGCGGCTCGCGATCGCCCGCGCCATCCTGCGCGACGCGCCGGTCCTGCTCCTCGACGAGGCGACGAGCGCGCTCGACGCCGAGAGCGAGCGGGCGGTGCAGCAGGCGGTCGAGCGGCTGGCCGAGGAGCGCACGACCCTCGTCATCGCCCACCGCCTCGCCACCGTGAAGCGGGCGGACCGCATCATCGTCCTGCAGGACGGCCGGATCGTCGCCGAGGGCAGCCACGGCGCGCTGGTCGCCGAGGGCGGCCTCTACGCCCGCCTGGCGCGCCTTCAGTTCACCGACGGCGTGGCGTGAACCTCTCGCCACCTCGGGCGTTTGCCGGGATCAACGAAGGGAGACGACAATGGGACTCTGGGACTTCGTGAAGAACGCCGGCAAGGCGCTCGGCATCGGCGATGCCGAGGCGGCCGAGGCGCCGGCGCCCGACGCGCTGAAGAAGGAGGTCGAGGATCTCGGCCTCAAGGCGGAGGGGCTGAAGGTCACCGTCGACGGCGACACGGTCAGGGTGAGCGGCAAGGCGGCGAGCCAGGCGGAGAAGGAGAAGGTGATCCTCGCGGTCGGCAACGTCGCGGGCGTCGCCAAGGTCGAGGAGGAGATCGAGACGCCGGAGCCGGCGGCGCAGCCGGTCTTCCACACCGTGGTCAAGGGCGACACGCTCTGGAAGATCTCCGAGAAGACGCTGGGCAGCGGCGCGCGCTACAAGGAGATCTTCGAGGCAAACCGCCCGATGCTGAGCGATCCCGACAAGATCTATCCCGGGCAGGTGCTTCGCATTCCGCCGAAGTAGGCCGCCCGCGGTCCTCTCGTGTGCCTTGTGCGGCGCGGCGCGGCCCACCATTATCCTCGGGGTGGGCCTTGCATGCCCGTCGGCGCGGGGAGAGGCGGATGGTCAGGATCGCGACGCTCGCCGACAAGCTTGCGGCCGAAGCCGAGATGCCGGTCGGGAGCCGCTGGGCAGCGCGCACGCTCTACGAGCAGCTGGCGGAGACGGCCGGGCGGTTTCCGCATCGGCCGGCCATCACCTTCCAGTTGAAGTCGGGCCCCAGGGACAAGGCGGTCACGCTGGACTGGGCGGCCTTCCGCGCCGAGGTGGTGCGGGCGGCCAACCTGTTCCGGCGCCTCGGCATCGGGCCGGACGATACCGTCGCCTATCTGCTGCCGAACTGCATCGAGGCGGCGGTGTCGCTCCTCGCCGGCGCGACCGCCGGCAGGGTGCTGCCGGTCAATCCGCTGCTCGCGCCGGAGCATGTCGCCGGCATCCTGCGGGAGACCGGCGCCAAGGTGGTCGTGACCCTCGCGCCCTTCCCGCGCACCGACCTGGCGCAGAAGGTGGCCGAGGCGGTGGCGCTCGCCCCCTCGGTCGAGACGGTGCTCGAGGTGGACCTCGCCCACTATCTCGCGCCGCCGCTGCGCTGGATCGTGCCGTTCATCCGGCCGAAGCAGACGGTCACCCACCGGGCGCGCGTGCTCGGGTTCGCCGGCGCCGCGGCGGCGGAAAAGGGCGATGCGCTCGATTTCGCCGAGGCGGGCGGGGACAGGATCTGCGCCTGCTTCCACACCGGGGGCACCACCGGCCTGCCGAAGGTGGCACAGCACCGGGCGAGCGGCATCCTCTACAACGGCTGGTGCGGGAAGTACTACATCTTCACCGAGGCGGACGTGCTGCTCTGCCCGCTGCCGCTCTTCCACGTCTTCGCTGCCTATCCGATCCTCATGTCCTGCCTGATGACGGGCGCGCATCTCGTCCTGCCGACGCCGCAGGGATACCGCGGCGAAGGGGTCATGGACAATTTCTGGAAGCTGATCGCGCGCCACCGGGTCACCTTCCTCATCACCGTGCCGACTGCCGTCGCGGCGCTGATGCAGCGCAAGGTCGATGCCGACGTCTCGACGCTGCGCCTCGCCATCAGCGGCTCGGCGGCGATGCCGGTCGAGCTCTTCCACCGCTTCGAGGAGGCCACAGGCGTCCGGATCATGGAAGGCTACGGCATGACCGAGGCGACCTGCCTCGTCTCGATCAATCCTCCGGACGGCGAGCGGCGGATCGGCAGCGTCGGCTTTCCCTTTCCCTATACCGAGGTGCGCATCCTGCACTGCGCCGCCGACGGCGGCATCCTGCGGGAATGCGCAATCGACGAGGTGGGCGAGATCTGCGTGAAGAACCCGGGCGTGCGCGCCGACGTCTACACCGACCCCGCTCGCAACCAGGGCATCGTCACGCCCGACGGCTACCTGCGCACCGGCGATCTCGGCCGGGTCGACGCCGACGGCTACATCTGGATCACCGGCCGCGCCAAGGACCTGATCATCCGCGGCGGGCACAATATCGACCCGGCGCTGATCGAGGACGCCATGCTGCACCATCCGCAGGTCGCCGTCGCCGGCGCCATCGGCCAGCCGGACGCGCGCTCGGGCGAGCTGCCCGCCGTCTATGTCGAGCTGGTCGCCGGGGGCGCCGCCTCGGTCGACGAGTTGATGGCGCATGCGCTGGCGCGCATCCCCGAGCCGGCGGCGGTGCCGAAGCACCTCGAGGTCCTGCCGGAGCTGCCGAAGACGGCGGTGGGCAAGGTCTTCAAGCCCGACCTCCGGCGTCGCGCCATCGCCCGCGTCCTCGATGCCGCGCTGGCCGAGGCGGGGAGCCGCGCGCGGGTGGCGGCGGTCGTCGAGGATCGCCGCCTCGGGCTCGTCGCCGAGCTGACCGGCGGGCCCGAGGAGGAGGCGGAGGTGTCCGCGGTGCTCGGGCACTTCACGGTGCCCTGGCGGTGGAAGCGGGACGGATCGGGGGCGGTGCGGCCGTGATCCGCGGCTTCGGCATCGACGAGGGCCGGCTCCGCCCGGTGCCGGAGCCGCTTGCCGCGCCGGCGGAGGTCGTCTGGTTCGACCTCTTCGCGCCGTCCGAGGCGGAGGAGAAGGCGCTCGAGACGGCGATCGGCTTCGACGTGCCGACCCGCGACGAGATGATCGAGATCGAGGATTCCGCGCGGCTCTACGGCGACGGCGGCGTGCTCTACATGACCGCCACCATCCCGACCAAGGCCGACACCGGCCATCCGGTGCCGGTGCCGGTCACCTTCATCCTCGTGGGCGGGCGGCTCGTCACCGTGCGCTACGACGAAACGCGCGCCTTCCAGTCGTTCCCCGAGCGGGCCGAGCGGCTCGACCTCGGCTGCTCCGACGGCCGGACCGTGCTCCTCGCGCTTCTCGAGGCCATCGTCGAGCGGCTGGCCGACATCCTCGAGGCGGTCACCCGCGACGTGGAGGCGCTCTCGCGCGAGATCTTCCGCCGCGGGACCGGGCCGGAGGATCGGGCGCAGGACTATCGCGGCGTGCTGCAGGGCGTGGGGCGGCAGGGCGACGTCGTATCCCACGTCCTCGCCAGCCTCGTCACGCTCGAGCGTCTGGTGGCCTTCTTCACCG
>NZ_CALLYO010000476.1 GCF_937858865.1 uncultured Amaricoccus sp.
TGGGGGGTGCAGGGGGTCTTCCAGCACGTGAAGGGCGTCACCGGCGCGGTCTCCGGCTATGCCGGCGGCGCGGCGGAGACGGCGCGCTACCGGGTGGTCGGCTCGGGGCGGACCGGGCATGCCGAGGCGGTGGCGGTCAGCTTCGACCCGGCCGAGATCAGCTACGGCGAGATCCTCCAGGTCTATTTCTCGGTCGCGCACGACCCGACCCAGCTTGACCGGCAGGGGCCGGACGTCGGGACGCAGTACCGCTCGACGATCTTCCCGCAGGACGCGGAGCAGGCGAGGGTGGCCGCGGCCTACATCGCGCAGCTCGACGCGGCCGGGGTCTACGGCGCGCCGATCGCGACGACGATCGAGCCGGGGCGGCCCTTCTACCGCGCCGAGGACTACCATCAGGACTATATGACGCTGAACCCGACGGCCCCCTACATCGTCTACAACGACCTGCCCAAGGTCGAGAATCTCGAGCGGCTCTTCCCGGAGGTCTGGCGCGCCGATCCGGTGCTGGTGTCGGAGGCCGAGGCCTCCTACTGAGGCCCCGGCCAGCGGCCGGCACACTCCCGCCCGCCCACCCCGCGCGCCGGCCGCTGGCCTCGTCGCGGGGAAGGGAGTCTAAAGAGCGAGCCGGTAGCCCGCGGCCTCGGCGACATGCGGTTTCTCGACCGTCGCGGAGCCTTCGAGGTCGGCGATGGTGCGGGCGACGCGCAGCACGCGGTGGTAGCCGCGGGCGCTGAGGCGGAAGCGGGCGGCGACCTCGGTGACCAGCTTCGCGGCTCCGTCGCTCAGCGCCACCACCGCCTCGAGGAGATCGCCCTCGGCGTCGGCGTTGACGGCGGTGCCGGGGCTCGCGGCGTAGCGTTCGCGCTGTATCGCTCGTGCAGCGGCAACCCGCGCGGCGACAGAGGCGCTCGTCTCGCCGCTGCGCGGCAGGGCGAGGTCCTCGACCGTGACCTGGGGGACGTCGACGCGCAGGTCGAAGCGGTCCATGAGCGGGCCGGAGATGCGCCCGAGGTAGTCGGCGCCGCACTCGGGGACGCGGGCGCAAGCGCGGGCGGGGTCGGCGAGGTGGCCGCAGCGGCAGGGGTTGGCGGCCGCCACCAGCATGAAACGGCAGGGGTAGCGGACGTGGGCGTTGGCGCGGGCGACCACCACGTCGCCGGTCTCGATCGGCTGGCGCAGCGTCTCGAGGACAGTGCGCGGGAATTCCGGCAGCTCGTCGAGGAAGAGGACGCCGTGGTGGGCGAGGCTGATCTCGCCCGGCTTGGCGCCGCGGCCGCCGCCGACGATCGCCGCCATCGAGGCGGTATGGTGCGGGGTGCGGAAGGGCCTCGCGCGGGAGATGCCGCCCTCGTCGAGCAGGCCAGCGAGCGAGTGGATCATCGAGGTCTCGAGCGCCTCCTCGGGCTCGAGCGGCGGCAGGATGCCGGGGAGGCGGGCGGCCAGCATCGACTTGCCGCTGCCGGGCGGGCCGACCATGAGCAGGTGGTGGCGGCCGGCGGCGGCGATCTCGAGCGCGCGCTTGGCCTTCTCCTGGCCCTTCACCTCGGCGAGGTCCTTGTCGGCGGCGACATCGGGCACGGTGCCGGGCAGCGCCGGGGCGAGCGCGGCGCGGCCGGTGAAATGGTTGACGAGGGTGAGGAGGGTCTTGGGGGCGATCACCTCGACCGCGCCGACCCAGGCCGCCTCGGCGCCGCAGGCGGCCGGGCAGACGAGGCCGCAGTCGGCCTCGGCGGCGGCCAGCGCGGCGGGGAGCGCGCCGATGACCGGGACGAGCGTGCCGTCGAGGGAGAGTTCGCCCAGCGCCACCTGCGCGGCCACCTCGTCGAGCGGCAGCACCTCCATCGCGGCGAGGAGGGCGAGGGCGATCGGCAGATCGAAGTGCGAGCCCTCCTTGGGCAGGTCGGCGGGGGAGAGGTTGACGGTGATCCGCTTGGCCGGCAGCGCGAGGCCCATCGCGGTCATCGCCGCGCGCACCCGCTCCTTGGCCTCGGAGACCGCCTTGTCGGGCAGGCCGACAAGGTTGAAGGCGGGCAGGCCGGCGGCGATCGCGCACTGCACCTCGACGAGGCGCGCCTCCACGCCCTGGAATGCCACCGTGTAGGCGCGCGCGACCATCTTCCCTGCCCGGATTCCGCCGCCGCCACCCTTCGCCGCCGACCCTTGCGTTTCGGTTAACCGAACCTTGCGCGCGGGCTTTGCCCGGCGGCGCCGATGCCGCACCCTTGTCGGGGGCGAGTCGTGGGGAGGGCAGGGGATGGACGGCCCCGATCCGTTTCCGGACATGGATCTGCGCGCGGAGGAGCTGATCCGCCTCGCCAACCACTACCGGGGGGCGGCCAACGACCTCAGGCGGCTCAGCGAGGAGAAGGGCCCGTCGCGGGTCGCGCCCTGCCGGCTCTGCGCCGTGCAGGCGATCGAGCTCTATCTCGCCGCCTTCCTGCTGCAGCGCGGGCATCCGCCCGAGTGCCTGCGCGCGGCCGAGCACGATCTCGCGCAGCGCGCGGCGCTGGCCAGCGCCGGCGGCCTCGCGCTCCGGCGGCGCACCGCCATTCACCTCGCCACCATGACCGCGCGCCGCGAGCACCTC
>NZ_CALLYO010000477.1 GCF_937858865.1 uncultured Amaricoccus sp.
CAGGTCGTTCGGGAACTCGATGTCGGCCTTGTCGATCTCGTCGATCAGCAGCACGACCTTGCCCTCCGACTCGAAGGCGCGCCAGAGCGGCCCCTTGCGGATGTAGTTCCGGACGTCGTGCACCCGTTCCTCGCCAAGCTGGCTGTCGCGCAACCGGCTGACGGCGTCGTACTCGTAGAGCCCCTGCGCCGCCTTGGTGGTCGACTTCACGTGCCATTCGAGGAGCGGCAGGCGCAGGCTCGCCGCGATCTGCCGCGCGAGCTCGGTCTTGCCGGTCCCGGGCTCGCCCTTGACGAGCAGCGGGCGCTCGAGCGCGATGGCGGCGTCGACCGCGACGGTCAGGTCCGGCGTGGCGACGTAATCCGCCGTCCCTTCGAATTTCATCGTTCGTTCTGCCCGCTGCCGATCGCTCGGCGTCAACCTAGCAGCGCGCGTCGGTTAAGCAAGTTCCCTCATGTTCCTCGTGACATCCCGCGGGAAAGGCTATATCGGGTGCCCAGCGAAAACGATCGGGCCCGGGTAGTCGGAGACAGCTCGGCGCAGAGCTCGGCGGCGAAGTGACGGCCCGGTAACCATTTGAGGTGTGAGCGTCCATGAAGGCCGAAACGAAGTTCGACGTCGAGTACCTGCCGAGCGAAGACGAACCCTTCATGAACCCCCGCCAGCTCGACTACTTCCGCCGCAAGCTCTTGGCCTGGAAGGCGTCGATCCTGGCGGAGAACAAGGGCACCATCGAGCACATGCAGGAGGGGACGCGCAACATCCCCGACATCGCCGACCGCGCCTCCGAGGAGACCGACCGCGCGCTCGAGCTCCGCACCCGCGACCGCCAGCGCAAGGTCGTCTCCAAGATCGACGCCGCGCTCCGCCGCATCGAGGAGGGCACCTACGGCTACTGCGAGGAGACCGGCGAGCCCATCTCGCTCAAGCGCCTCGACGCCCGCCCCATCGCCACCCTCTCGCTCGAGGCGCAGGAGCGCCACGAGCGCAAGGAGCGCGTCCACCGCGACGACTGATCCGGGCCGCTCGGCTGCGCCGCCTCCCGCGACACGACTCGTCCGTCGGAAAGCCCGCGGCTCACGGCTGAACGGTATTGGTGGCCCAGACCGCCGCACCGTCGGGACGGTAGATGACGACGTTGCCGTCGTCCCGGACGACCAGGCGGCTGCCCGGATTGTTGCCGGTGGCGC
>NZ_CALLYO010000478.1 GCF_937858865.1 uncultured Amaricoccus sp.
AGTGTGAAGGCCGCGTTAAAGCTGACAAAATTATCTAGCTCGATCAGTATCTTGACTTAGGTTTCGCGTGCGAAATCCACGCAGGCGAACCTCCGAGGAGACAGCAATGACCCGAACGCTCGGCATCGGCGTGATCGGCTGCGGCAACATCTCCGCCGCCTACTTCCGCCTCGCCCCCCTCTTCAGGGGCCTCGAGGTGCGCGCCTGCACCGACATCAACATGGCCGCCGCCGAGGCCCGCGCGAAGGAGTTCGGCGTGAAGGCCGAGACGGCCGACGCCCTCCTCGCCGACCCGGACGTGGACGTCGTCATCAACCTCACCATCCCCGAGGCCCACTACGGCGTCACCCTCCGCGCGCTCGAGGCCGGCAAGCACGTCTACTCCGAAAAGCCCTTCGTCCTCACCATCGACGAGGGCCAGCGCCTGAAGCAGATCGCCGACGCCAAGGGCCTGCGCGTCGGCTCCGCCCCCGACACCTTCCTCGGCGGCGCCCACCAGCTCGCCCGCAAGCTGATCGACGACGGCGCGATCGGCACCGTCACCTCCGGCACCGCCCACGTCATGAGCCACGGCATGGAGATGTGGCACCCCAACCCGACCTTCTTCTTCCTCCCCGGCGCCGGCCCCGTCCTCGACGTCGGCCCCTACTACGTCGCCAACCTCATCAACCTGATCGGCCCGGTGAAGCGCGTGGCCGCCATCGCCAACTCCGCCACCCCGACCCGCACCGTCACCGCCGAGGGCCCGCTCAAGGGCCAGACCATCCCGGTCAGGACGCCCACCACCATCCACGCCCTGCTCGAGTTCGCCAGCGGCGCCACCGTCACCCTCGGCGCCAGCTGGGACGTCTGGGGCCACGGCCACCGCCCGATGGAGCTCTACGGCACCGACGGGGCCCTCGTCGTGCCCGACCCCAACTGGTTCGGCGGCAAGGTCGAGCTGGTGAAGCCCGGCCAGCCCGCCGAGGAAGTGCCGATGTGGGACCACCCCTTCGCCGTCCCGAACGACGTCCGCCCGACCGCGAGCTTCGCCAACTACCGCACCGCCGGCCTCGCCGACATGGCGCTCGCCATCCTCGAGGGCCGCGAGGCCCGTTGCGGCCTCGACCGCGCCCTGCACGGCATCGACGTGATGACCTCGATCCTCCGCTCCGGCGAGACCGGCGCCTTCGTCGACCTCACCACCACCTGCACCCGTCCCGCGCCCCTCGACCCCGAGGCCGCCCGCTCCCTCCTGGCATGACCATGACATACGCACCCGACGAGAACCGCTACGATGGCCGCATGCCCTACCGCCGCTGCGGCGCGAGCGGCCTCCTCCTCCCCGCCGTCTCCCTCGGCCTCTGGCACAACTTCGGCGGCGACACCCCGCACGAGACCAAGCGCGCCATCATCCGCGCCGCCCTCGACGCCGGCATCACCCACTTCGACCTCGCCAACAACTACGGCCCCCCGCCCGGCTCGGCCGAGACCGCCTTCGGCGAGATCCTCCGCACCGACCTCGCCGGCCACCGCGACGAGCTCGTCGTCTCGACCAAGGCCGGCTACCGGATGTGGCCCGGCCCCTACGGCGAGTGGGGCAGCCGCAAGTACCTGCTCTCCTCGCTCGACCAGAGCCTGAAGCGCATGGGCCTCGACTACGTCGACATCTTCTACTCCCACCGCTTCGACCCCGACACGCCGCTCGAGGAGACGATGTCCGCCCTCGACACCGCCGTCCGCTCCGGTCGCGCCCTCTACGCCGGCCTCTCCTCCTACAACTCGGCGAAGACCCGCGAAGCGGCCGCGATCCTGCGGGACCTCGGCACCCCCTGCCTGATCCACCAGCCGAGCTACAACATGATCAACCGCTGGGTGGAGCGCGACGGCCTGAAGGCGACGCTCGGCGAGCTCGGCATCGGCTCGATCGCCTTCACCCCTCTCGCCCAGGGCATGCTGACCGCCAAATACCTGCACGGCATCCCCGAGGGCAGCCGCGCCACCCAGGGCAAGTCGCTCCGCCCCGAGTTCCTGAACGACCGCGCCCTCGCCAACATCGGCAAGCTCAACGGGATCGCCGAGGCCCGCGGCCAGACCCTCGCCCAGATGGCCATCGCCTGGGTGCTGCGCGGCGGCGGCATCACCTCCGCCCTGATCGGCGCCTCCCGCCCGTCCCAGGTCGAGGACTGCGCCGGCGCCGTCCGGAACCTCGACTTCACCGAAGCCGAGCTCGCCGAGATCGACCGCAACGCCAACGAGGAGGACATCAACCTCTGGGCGCGCTCCTCCGAGGCCCGATGACGTTGACGATCCGCCCGGCGGCCGCGGTCCCCGCGGCCCCCGTTAACCTCCGGTCACGGCCGCAAATCGTATGGCCGCTTTCCAGCCCCTTTCCGGCCGCATTCCA
>NZ_CALLYO010000479.1 GCF_937858865.1 uncultured Amaricoccus sp.
CCCCCAGGCGGGCGCTTCTCGCCCGCCGGGTCGGGCGCTGCCCTTTTCGGCCTGGAGCGGCGCTCCGTACAGGGCGCGGTCCCTCGACCGAGGCATCGTATGCCCTTTGGGAGAGGTCTTCAGCCCGCGCGGCGCTGCGCGCCGGGCGCGGGGAGGGAGATGCGGAAGGTCGAGCCGCGCGGGCCGGTCTCCTCGAGGATCAGCGAGCCGCCGTGGCCGCGGACGAGGTCGGCGGCGATGACGAGGCCGAGGCCGGAGCCGCCTTGGCGCACGCTGCCGCGGAAGGGCTGGAAGAGGTTCTCGCGCGCCTTCTCCGGCATGCCGGGGCCGGTGTCGCGGACGCGGATCTCGCTCCGCCCGTCGATCTCGGTGGCGGTCACCTTCACCGCCCCGGGCTTTCCCACCGTCTCGATCGCCTGGGCGGCGTTGCGCACCAGGTTGGAGAGGACCCGGAAGAGCTGGTCAGCGTCGGCCCGCACCCGCAGGCCCGCCGGCACCTCGGAGACGAGGCTGACGCAGCCGGCCGCCGCCGCGCGCTCGTTGTCGAGCACCTCGGCGACGAGCGCCGCGAGCGGCAGGTCGACCGGCTCGGGCGGCAGCTCCTCGGCCTTGCCGAAGGTGAGCGTCCGCTCGCAGAGGCTGATGGCGCGCGCGAGCGAGCCGACGAGCTTCGGCGCCGTCCACCGCACGGCGGGGTCGTTCGAAGCCTCGATGCGGTCGGTCAGCAGCTGCGCCGTGGTCAGCATGTTGCGGAGGTCGTGGCTGATCTTGGCCACCGCCGCGCCCAGGCCGGCGAGCCGCTCCTTCTGCCGCAGCGCCGAGGTCAGCTGCACCTCGAGCTCGTGCAGCGCCGTCTCCGCCTCGCGCAGCTCGCGCGCGCCGCTCTCGGGGGCGATGATCCGGCTCGCGTCCATCGGGTCGTCGCGGTAGGCGGTCATATGCTCGACCACCCGCCCGATCGGCCGCACCATGAGCCGCTGCACCGCGAGGAAGAGCATCGCCGCCAGCGCGAGCGAGACGACCAGCGAGACGAGCAGGATGCGGCGGCCGTGGTCGATCATCGCCTGGCGGAGCGGCCATTCGTGCAGCGTCACCTCGATCTCGCTCTGCGCCCCCTGGTTGCTGCGGCCGATGACGCGGATGATGCGGTCGCGGTCGGCGGCGAAGACCCGGAGCGCGTCCCGGGCGAGGGCCAGCCGGCTCGGGGCGCGCAGGTCGAAGGTCTCCTGCACCATGTCGGGCAGCGGGCTCTCGAACATGAGCTCGCGCACGTCGTCGCGCCGGAGCACGACGTTGAGCACGTCGGCGGTCGCGAGGATCTCGTCCTTGAGGTCGGGCGCGATCTCGCTGTCGGGCGGCGTCGCGAGCAGCGCGAGCGCGGCGAGCTGCGCCATCTCGACCCGGTTCTGCAGGTAGTCCAGCCGGAAGCGGGTCATCGAGGGTACGAAGAAGAGCACCTCGGCGATCAGCACGAAGAGGACCATCAAGCCCAGGAAGCGGCCGGAAAGGGTATTGAGAACCATGCCGATCACGAGGTCATCGAGGGCGTGAGGACTGTAGGCGGTAGGGCCTCCCCCCACAAGGCACGCCCGGTTCCCGGGGAGTTTCCGGCAGAAAAGCCCCGGAAGCGAGCGGGAAGCGAATTGACTTCCCCCCGGCCGCTTCCTAAAGACGGGCCTTCGAATTCGGGGGCGTCGAATCCGTCCCCTGGCCGGGTTGTGGACCGGCGCCACCAGGAGATGCGAGATGAAGCGCACCTATCAGCCGAGCAAGCTCGTGCGCAAGCGCCGGCACGGGTTCCGTGCCCGCATGGCGACCAAGAGCGGCCGGATCATCCTCAACCGGCGCCGCGCGCTCGGCCGCAAGCGCCTGTCGGCCTGAGCGCCGAGGCGACTGCCGGGACGGCCCCCGTTCCGCTGGTCACGCTGACGCGGCGTGCCGACTTCCTCGCCGCTGCGCGCGCGCGCCGGCAGGCGCGGCCGGGCATGATCGTGCAGGCGCGCCGGCGCGAGGCCAGGGAGGACAGCGGCGCGGTGCGGGTCGGCTATACCTGCTCGAAGAAGGTCGGCAACGCGGTGGCGCGCAACCGCGCCAAGCGGCGGCTGCGGGCGGCGGCGCGCGTCGTTCTGCCGGGCGTCGGCCGGTCGGGCTGGGACTATGTGCTGATCGGGCGGAGCGAGGCCACCGCGGCGCGGCCCTTCGGGCTCCTCTGCGAGGATCTCGCCTCGGCCGTCGCGGCGCTGCACGGGACGGCGGGATGAGCGGGCTCGAGCTCGTCGTCTTCGACGTCGACGGCACGCTGGTCGACAGCCAGCACCATATCCTCGCCGCCATGCGCTTCGCCTTCGGGCGCGCCGGCCTGCCGTTGCCGGCGCGGGAGACGGCGCTCGGGGTGGTCGGGCTGTCGCTGCCGCAGGCGATGGCGGCGCTGGTGCCGCACCTCGCGCCGGCCGAGGTTGAGGCGATCGTCGCCGACTATCGCGCGAGCTTCACCGAGGAGCGGGCGCGCGGCCAGGGCGTGCCGCCGCTCTATCCCGGCGCGCGGGCGGCGCTCGAGCGGCTGGCGGCGCGGCCGGAGACGCTGATCGGGGTGGCGACCGGCAAGGCGCGGCGCGGGCTCGACCATATCCTCGCCGGGCACGGGCTCGCGCATTTCGTCGTGACGGCGCAGACCGCCGACGATCATCCCTCGAAGCCGCATCCCTCCATGCTGCTCCGGGCGCTGGCCGAGACCGGGGTCGAGGCGGGGCGCGCGGTGATGGTCGGGGACACCGAGTTCGACATCGCCATGGGCCGCGCGGCCGGGATGGCGACGGTCGGGGTCGCCTGGGGCTACCATGCCCGCGCGCGGCTGGCCGCGGCCGACGCGATCATCGAGAGCTTCGACGCGCTCGACGGGGCGCTCGACGGGGCGCTCGCCCGGCTCGCGGAGCGGCGGCGGTGAGCTGGGCGCCGCGCCGCCGCTTCTGGACGACGGCCGGGGTGCGGCCGGAGGCGGGCGGCTTCGCGGTCGTGCTCGACGAGCGGGCGCTGCGGACGCCGGCGGGGACGCTGCTCACGGTCCCGCGCCGGGCGCTCGCCGAGGCGGTGGCGGCGGAGTGGGACGCGCTCGGGGCCGAGATCGACCCGCGGCGGCTGCCGCTCACCCGGCTCGCCAACTCGGCGCTCGACCGGGTCGAGCCGCAGCGCGCGGCGGTCACCGCCACCATCGCCGCCTACGGGGAGACGGACCTCGTCTGCTACCGCGCCGAGAGCCCCGCGGCGCTGGCGGCGCGGCAGGCGGCGGCCTGGGACCCCTGGCTCGGCTGGGCGCGCCGCGAGCTCCGCGCCCCGCTCGTCGCCGTCGGCGGGGTGATCCCGCAGGAGCAGCCGCCGGCGAGCCTCGCCGCGCTCCGGGCCGCGGTGGCGGCGGAGGGGCCCTTCGGCCTGGTGGCGCTGCACGAGCTGGTAGCGCTCTCGGGCTCGCTCGTCCTCGGCCTCGCGGTCCGGCGCGGTGCGCTCGATCCGGGCGCGGCCTGGGAGATCTCGCGCCTCGACGAGACCTGGCAGG
>NZ_CALLYO010000480.1 GCF_937858865.1 uncultured Amaricoccus sp.
GCCCGCCCCGCCCCCAGGCGGGCGCTTCTCGCCCGCCGGGTCGGGCGCTGCCCTCGACGCCCTGGGGTGGCGGTTTGGACAGCGGATCATGAGGCGCCTCCTGCGGGGAGGAGCAGGGCGGCCTCGAACGCGCCGGAGGGGGTGCGGGCGAAGCGGAGCTCGCCGTGGTGGGCGGCGGCGACGGCGGCGACGATGGAGAGGCCGATGCTGGCGCTCTGCGGGGTGACGGCGCCGGTGCGGTCGAAGCGGGCGGCGGCGCCCTGCCAGAGCGCCTCGGGCATGCCCGGGCCGCGGTCGCGGACGGCGAGGACGGCCCGCCCGCCGTCGCCGCGGACCTCGCCCCGCACCTCGATCGTGACCGGCGGGGCGCCGTGGCGGAGCGCGTTGTTGACGAGGTTCTTGCCGGCCTCGCGCAGCGAGAGGGCGTCGCCGCGGCAGGCGACCGGGTCCTCGGGCAGGTCGAGGTAGAGCTCGGGGGCGTCAATCTCCTCGACGATGCCGATGGCGATAGTGCGCAGGTCGAGCGTCTCGTGCGGGGCGGCGTCGGCGCGGTGGATGATGAGGGCGTGGTTGAGCAGCTGGTCGGTCAGGCGGCTGAGGCCGACGGCGCGGTCGTGGATGCGGGCGATGACGGCGCGCTGGCGCTCGGGATCGGGCTCCTCGGCGGCGAGCTCGGCCTGGGCGCGCATGGCGGCGACCGGCGTGCGCAGCTGGTGCGAGGCGTCGGCGATCAGGTTGCGCATGATGTCGAACTGGCGCGCCTGGCGGGCCATGAAGCGGTTGATGGTGGCGACGAGCTGGCCGATCTCGCGCGGGACGGCGACGTCGAGGGGCGTCAGGTCGCGGGAGTCGCGGACGGCGAGGCCGGCCTCGACGCGGCGGAGCGGCGCGAGGGCGGAGCGGATGGCGAAGGCGGCGAGGCCGGCCATGAGGAGGCCGAGGAGGCCGACGACGAGGAGCGCGCTGCGGGTGATCTCGCGGGCCAGCGCGTCGCGGGCGCGGGTGGTCTGGCCGACGACGACGTCGACCTCGCCGGCGAAGTCGCGCTCGGAGAAGGGGCGGCTGACGCGGGTGAGGCGGACGGGCTCGCCGGCGAAGTCGGCGTTGGCGAAGCGGGCGGCCGGGATCGCGACGCCGGGGTAGCCGGTGACGAGCCGGCCGGCCGGGTCGAAGACGGCGTAGAGCACGCGGTCGTCGGGGGCGAGCGAGAGGAGCTGGAAGGCGGAGGCAGGGATGTCGACTGAGACGGCGCCGCCGCGGATGCTGACCGAGCCGGCGATCTGGTCGGCGGCGCCGATCAGCAGGCGGTCGTAGGCCTGCTGCGCCGCCTGGCGGCCGTAGGCGAAGGCGGCGAGGGCGACGAGGGTGCCGCCGCCGAGGATCACCAGCGCGACCGAGAGCGCGAGGCGCAGGGTCAGCGAGGCGCTGCGCGGCGCCTCCCCTCGCGTCCCTCCCGCTGTCGCCGGCGTCGAACCGCTGCCCATGGCCCGAGCATAGCCGCTCGCGTGGCCGGGCCGGAAGCGCCGACAGGCAGGCGCCAGCTTCATGTGGGAATCACCCGCCACGCCGAAACGGCGCTGAATCTCGGGCGCGGTGCGCCAGCTGGAGGAAACGACATGAAAAAACTGGCAACGATTGCCCTTCTCTTCGCATCGCTGCCCGCCTGGGCGGCCGACTATTCGATCCTGGCGCCGGCGGCGCCGGGCGGCGGCTGGGACCAGACCGCGCGGACGATGCAGTCCGTGATGCAGCAGGAGGGCATCTCCGGCAACGTGCAGGTGACGAACGTCCCCGGCGCCGGCGGCACCATCGGGCTGGCGCAGTTCGTGACCCAGTCCAAGGGCGATCCCGAGGATCTGATCGTCGGCGGCTACGTGATGGTCGGGGCGATCCTGACCAACGCCTCGCCGGTCGATCTCTCGATGGTGACGCCGATCGCGCGGCTGACCGGAGAGGCAGAGGCGATCGTCGTGCCGGCCGCGAGCGACATCCAGACGATGGACGATCTCGTCGCGAAGCTGAAGGAGAACCCCGGCGCCGTCGCCTGGGGCGGCGGCTCGGCGGGCGGCGCCGACCACATCATGGCCGGGCTGATCGCCAAGGCGGTCGGGGTCGATCCGACCCAGGTCAACTACATCGCCTTCTCGGGCGGCGGCGAGGCGCTGGCCGCGATCCTCGGCGGGCAGGTGACGGTCGGGGTCTCCGGGCTCGGCGAGTTCGAGAGCCAGATCGAGGCCGGGCAGCTCAGGCTCCTCGCCGTCTCGGGCGAGGAGCGGATCGAGGGCGTCGATGCGCCGACGCTGCGCGAGGCGGGCGTCGACGTGGCGCTCGAGAACTGGCGCATGGTCGCCGCGGCGCCGGGGATCAGCGACGAGGAGAAGGCGGCGATCACCGCCGACGTCGAGAAGCTCGCCACCTCGGAGGCCTGGAAGCAGGAGCTCGCGACCCGCGGCTGGGACGACCGCTATCTCGCCGGCCCCGAGTTCGAGGCGCAGCTCGCCGCCGACATCGAGGCGACGCGGGCGATCCTGACCGACATCGGGCTGGTGCAATGAGCGCGCCGGTCGTCAAGGCGGGCGGCCCGGACCGGGCCGCCCTCGTCATCGGCGTGCTGCTCGGCGTGCTCGCCGCGGTGATCTTCTGGCAGACGAGGGCGATGCCGGTCACGGCGCAGTACGCCCGCGTCGGGCCGACGACGGCGCCCTACGTGCTCTCGGGCTTTCTCGCCGTGCTGGCGGTCGGGCACGTGATGGCGGCCTTCCGCCACGGCGTGCAGGAGCGCGAGGCCGACAAGGTGGCGCCGATGCTCTGGATCGTCGGCGGGCTGGTGGCGCAGATGCTGCTCCTGAAGCCCCTCGGCTTCTCGATCGCGACCGGGCTCCTCTTCGCCTGCGCGGCGAAGGCCTTCGGGCGCGGGCCGCTCTGGCTGACCGTGCCGCTCGGCATCGGGCTGTCGCTCGTCGTCTGGCTGATCTTCGCCGGCCTGCTGAAGCTCTCGCTGCCCGCCGGGCCGCTCGAGTCCCTCATCTTCTGATCCGAGGCACGCCAATGGATACCTTTGCGCTCCTCGCCCACGGCCTCGCCGGCGCGCTGCAGCCGATCAACCTGCTCTACGCACTGATCGGCGTCACGCTCGGCACCGCCGTGGGCGTCCTTCCCGGCATCGGCCCGGCGCTCACCGTCGCGCTGCTCCTGCCGGTCACCTACCAGTTCGATCCGACCGCCTCGCTCATCATGTTCGCCGGCATCTACTACGGCGGCATGTACGGCGGCTCCACCACCTCGATCCTCCTCAACACGCCGGGCGAGAGCGCCTCGATCGTCACCGCGCTCGAGGGCAACAAGATGGCCCGCAAGGGCCGCGGCGGACCGGCGCTCGCCACGGCGGCGATCGGGTCCTTCGTCGCCGGTCTGATCGCGACGATCGGGCTCGCCTTCATCTCGCCCTGGATGGTGAAGTTCGCCCTCTCCCTCGGCCCGGCCGACTATTTCGCGCTCATGGTGCTCGCCTTCGTCACCGTCTCCGCGGCCTTCGGCGACTCGGCCCTGCGCGGGCTGACCGCGCTCGCGATCGGGCTGACCCTCGGGCTCGTCGGCATCGACCTGCAGACCGGCCAGGCGCGGCTGACCTTCGGGATGCCCGACCTCCTCGACGGGATCGAGGTGACGACGCTCGCGGTCGCGCTCTTCGCCGTCGGCGAGGCGCTCAAGGTCGCAGCGCAGCCGATGGCCGAGGACAAGATCGAGCCGGTGAAGGGGTCGGTCTGGATGAACGCGCAGGACTGGGCCCGCTCGTGGAAGGCCTGGCTGCGCGGCACGGCGATCGGCTTCCCGATCGGCGCCATGCCGGCGGGCGGGGCCGAGATCGGCACCTTCCTCTCCTACTCGACCGAGAAGGCGCTGACCAAGCACCCCGAGGAGTTCGGCCACGGCGCCATCGAGGGCGTCGCGGGCCCGGAGGCTGCGAACAACGCCTCCGCGGCCGGCACGCTCGTGCCGCTCCTGACCCTCGGCCTGCCGACCTCGGCCACGGCGGCGATCATGCTGGCGGGCTTCCAGCAGTTCGGCCTCCAGCCCGGGCCGCTCCTCTTCGCCAACAACGCGACGCTGGTCTGGAGCCTGATCGCCTCCCTCCTGGTGGCGAACCTGATGCTCCTGGTGCTGAACCTGCCGCTGGTCGGGCTCTGGGTGCGGCTCCTCGCCATCCCGAAGCCCTGGCTCTACGCCGGCATCCTCGCCTTCGCGACGCTCGGCACCATCGGGGCGAACCCCTCGCCCTTCGAGCTCGGGATGCTGCTCGCCTTCGGCCTGCTCGGCTACGGGCTCCGGCGCTACGACTACCCGATCGCGCCGGTCGTCGTCGGCCTCATCCTCGGGCCGCTCGCCGAGCAGCAGCTGCGCCGGGCGCTGGCGATCAGCCAGGGCGATCCGAGCGTGCTCGTGCACTCGCCGGTCGCGATCATCCTCTACCTGATCGCGGCGACCGCGCTCTTGCTGCCGGCCTACCTCCGGCTCCGCGGCAAGGGCAAGGTGCTGAGCCAGCTCGCCGCCGAGGAAGACTGACGCCTTCCTCCCATCCGCATCCCGAGGGGCCCGGACAGCCGTCCGGGCCCTTCTCGCATCGGCGGCGCCGGCCATCGTTCCCCGGGCCGCGGCGGCGGGCGGATCCGACAAGCAGCTTTTTTTACGCCCCGATTCGCGGTAAAAAGCCCTCGGCAGGTCCTGCCTGACGAGGGCGCTTCCCGTGAGCTCCACCCGGGTATCGCGCCTGCCACCACGCCGGCCCGGACGTGGTGTCCGGGTCTCTATGACCGAAGGGCTGACCCGTATGGCTAAAGGCACCGTCAAGTGGTTCAACACCGAGAAGGGCTACGGGTTCATTCAGCCCGCTGACGGTGGCAAGGACATCTTCGTCCACATCACCGCCGTCCAGGCCGCCGGCCTGCAGAGTCTCAAGGACAACCAGCCGATCGAGTACGAGCTGATCGACGGCCGCGACGGGCGCAAGAGCGCCGGGCAGCTCAAGGTCGTCTGAGGTATCCATTCTTCCGGTTCGCGGCCGCGGCTGCGCTTGCTGAAGGCGCAGCCGGCAGGCGGCGTCACTTCAGTCCGAGCTGTTCGCGCAGGGCCTTGGGGCGGATCTCCTCGACGGCGCCGGGGGCGAGGTCGAGGAGCTGGAAGGGGCCGTAGGAGATCCGGATCAGCCGGTTCACCCGCAGGCCGACCGCCTCGAGCGCGCGGCGGACCTCGCGGTTGCGGCCCTCGCGCAGCGAGACGGTCAGCCAGACGTTGGCGCCCTGCTGGCGGTCGATCGTGATCCGCATCGGCTGGAAGCGCTCGCCGTCGAGGGTGATCCCCTTGCGCAGCGGCTCGAGGGCGGCGTCGTCGGGGGTGCCGCGCGCGCGCACCCGGTACTTGCGCAGCCAGCCGGTCGAGGGGAGTTCGAGGCGGCGCTTCAGCGCGCCGTCGTTGGTGAGCAGGAGCAGGCCCTCGGAGGCGAGGTCGAGCCGGCCGATGCTCATCACCCGCGGCATGCCGGCCGGCAGGTGGGCGAAGACGGTGTCGCGGCCCTTCTCGTCGCGCTCGCTGGTCACGAGGCCTTGGGGCTTGTGGTAGCGCCAGAGGCGCGCCGGCTCGGGGGCGGCGATCTCGCGGCCGTCGACGCTGATCCGGTCGGCCGCGGTGACGGTGAGGGCGGGGGTGTCGATGTGCCTGCCGTTCACCGCGACGCGGCCCGCGGCGATCATCGTCTCGGCCACCCGGCGCGAGGCGACGCCGGCCCGCGCCAGCCGCCTGGCGATGCGTTCGGGAGCGTCGGGGGCGTCCTTCTCGGCCATGCCGATCCCTAGCCGCGGCCCGGATTGCACGCAACGCGAAACCGGGCCAGAAGGGGGCGATGACCCGCTTCGCCCCGCATATGGAGGCCGCCCTCGCGGAGGCCCGCGCCGCCTTCGGCCGCGCCGAGACGCCGGTCGGCTGCGTGATCGTCGATCCGCAGACCGGGCGGGTGGTGGCGAAGGCCGGCAACCGCACGCGGGAGCTGCACGATCCGACCGCGCATGCCGAGATGCTGGCGATCCGCGCCGCCTGCGCCGAGCTCGGCAGCGAGCGGCTGAGCGGGCTCGACCTCTACGTGACGCTCGAGCCCTGCGCGATGTGCGCCGCCGCGATCGCCGCGGCGCGGATCTCGCGGCTGCTCTACGGCGCGCCCGATCCGAAGTCCGGCGGGGTCGAGCACGGGGCGCGGGTCTTCGTCCACCGTCAGACCCACCACAAGCCGGAGGTCTATGGCGGCGTCGCCGAGCGGGAGGCCTCGGCCTTGCTGCGCGCCTTCTTCAACGAGCGGCGCTGAGGGCGCGTCACGCACATTTCGCGCGCGAAACTATACGTAACGCTTTGTAATCGCCGAATGATTTTTTCGGCGGTAACCAGGCGTTAGGATTCTACGCGGCTCAGCCACCGAGGTCCGCGACCTGGTGGGCCCATTCGGTCTCGATGTCGCCGCCGCGGCGGTGAGTGCCGGAGCGGCGATACCAGTAGTCGGAGTTCGACTGGTCGCCCTCGATCCAGTGCGCGAGCGCGTGCACCCGGTCGTAGTCCGGGCTGCCCTCGGCGGCCTGGCAGATGTCGTGCGCGCGCTTCCATTCGGGGCCGGGGCGGAAGCCGCCCTTGCCGAGCCACCAGAGGGCCTGGAGCGGCGGGGAGAGCGTGGCGGGGGGCTCGGGGGTGTCGAAGCTGAGGGTCATGTCAGAGCTCTATCGGCTGGAGGATTTCGGGCTCGATCACGTCGACGCCGGGCAGCGCGGCCTTCAGCGCGTCCGCATTCTGCTCGAGGAGCGGGAAGGTGCGATAGTGGCAGGGGACGACGGTGCGGAAGTGGAAGAACTTCTTCGCGGCGAAGCCGGCGCGCTTCATGTCCATGGTGAAGTGGCCGCCGGCGCAGAGGATGCCGATCTCCGGGTGGTGCAGCTCCTCGAAGAGGGCCATGTCGGCCATGACGTCGGTGTCGCCCGAGACGTAGATGGTGCGCCCCTCGCCCGCGATCATGTAGCCCGACTCGGTGCCGGCGTAGACCGGGCCGTCGGGGCCGGCCCAGGAGGAGGAATGGGTGGCGTTGACCATGGTGACGGCGACGTTGCCGAGGCGGACGGTGCCGCCCTTGTTGAAACCGATGCCGGTGACGCCGTGCTTCTGCTCCCAGAAGGTTATCATGTCGAAGATGCCGACGACGGGGATGGCGAGCTCCTGCGCGATCGCGACCGTGTCGGCGATATGGTCGAAGTGGCCGTGGGTGATGAGGATCCGGGTGGCGCCGGCGATCGCCTCGCCGCGGCGGGCGGCGTCGAAGAGCGGATTGCCGAGCCAGGGGTCGAGCAGGATCACCTGGTCCTCGATCTCGATTCGAAAGCCGCTGTGGCCGAGCCAGCTGAGGCGCATGGTTCATTCCTCCCCGAGGTCGTATGGATCTCCCGGGAGGGATCTCAGTGGACTGGTTCCGCGCGGTCAACAGCTATTGCGAGCGGACGGGGCCGGAATACTGGTCCGAGCCGGTCAATGCCGTCACCAACGCGGCCTTCCTGCTGGCGGCCTGGCTGGCCTGGCGGATGGCGGCGCGGGCGCGCGACGGGGCGGGCGACCGGGCGGGGCAGGGGCTGGCGCTGATCCTCGCGGCGATCGGCGTGGGCTCCTTCCTCTTCCATACCCATGCCCGGGTCTGGGCGATGCTAGCGGACGTGGTGCCGATCCAGGTCTTCATCCTGGTCTATCTCGCGGTGGCGACGGTGCGTTTCTTCGGCGTTCCCTGGTGGGGCGGGGTGGCGGCGGCGGCCGCCTTCGTGCCGGCGAGCGCCGTGCTGGCGCGCGGGATGGCGGCGGTCGTCGGGCCGCTGAACGGCTCGGTCGAGTATCTGCCGGTGCCGCTGCTGATCGCGCTCTATGCGCTGGCGCTGCGCCGGCGGGCGCCGGAGGCGGCGCGGGGGCTCGCCATCGGGGCGGGGGTGCTGGTAGTGTCGCTCTTCTTCCGTACCGTCGATGTGGCGGTCTGCCCGGCCTTTCCGCTCGGCACGCATTTCCTCTGGCATCTGCTCAACGCGGCGATGCTCTGGTGGATGATCCGGGTCCTCGTCCGCTCGGCCCGGCCGACGGCTTCCCTCGGCCGGCGGGCGCGCTAGACTGCCGGTTCACCGACAGGGAGGGCATGATGACGAACGATGAGCTCCGGCGGCACAACGCCGGGCGGAAAATCTTTCAGATCGCGTGGGTTACGCGGGATCTCGACAGGAACCTCAGGGACTGGGTCGAGCATCTGAAGGTCGGGCCCTGGCGGGTCTATACCTTCAGCGACGAGACGGTGAAGGGGCTGAAGGTGGGCGGGAAACCGGTCACCGAGCCGTTCAAGTTTCGTATTGCGATCTCGTGGATCGGGGATATGGAAGTCGAGCTGATCGAGCCGGTCTATGGGCCGATGATCTATCAGGAATTCATCGACCGCCGGGGCGAGGGGCTGCATCATATCAAGGAGAAGATCGCCGACGAGGACATGGCGGCGGTGGTCGGGGACTGGGAGGCGCGCGGGTTTCCGGTGACGCAGACCGGGCAGTTCTTCAAGGATTTCCACTTCTATCTCGATACCGAGCCGAAGCTCGATTTCGTCTACGAACTCGGCAACTGCCCGGTGCAGGACCTGCCGCCGGGCGCCTTCACCATCTATCCGCCGGAAGACGCGGCCTGATCGGCCTCCGGCAGATTCCGGTCGTGTTAACAGCGACTTGGGCGGGCTGGAATGCGGCTGGAAGGAGGCTGGAAAGCGGCCATACGATTTGCGGCCGTGAC
>NZ_CALLYO010000481.1 GCF_937858865.1 uncultured Amaricoccus sp.
CGCCGTAGTAGCCGCGGTACCAGTCGACGAAGCGGGCGACGCCCTTCGAGATCGGCGTCGCCGGGCGCCAGTTGACGGCGCGGGCGAGGCGGGTCGAATCGGCGTAGGTGTCGCGCACGTCGCCGGGCTGCATCGGCAGGAGCTCGCGGATCGCCGGCTTCCCGAGCGCCGCCTCGAGCTCGGCGATGAAATCGGAGAGCCCGACCGGGGCGTTGTTGCCGATGTTGTAGAGGCGGAAGGGCGCGTCGGAGGTGGCGGGGTCCGGCTGCGCCGGGTCCCAGTCCGGGTCGGGGGTCGCCACCCGGTCGCTGGCGCGGATCACCCCCTCGACGATGTCGTCGACATAGGTGAAGTCGCGGCTCTGCCGCCCGTGGCCGTAGACCTTGATCGGCCGCCCCTCGAGGATGGCCGAGGCGAAGAGCATCGGCGCCATGTCCGGCCGCCCCCAGGGGCCGTAGACGGTGAAGAACCTGAGGCCCGTGGTCGGCAGCCGGTAGAGGTGGCTGTAGGCATGCGCCATCAGCTCGTTCGACCGCTTGGTGGCGGCGTAGAGCTGCAGCGGATGGTCGACCCCCTGGCCCTCGGTGAAGGGCATGCTGGCGTTGGCGCCGTAGACGCTCGAGGTCGAGGCGTAGGTGAGATGCGCCACCTGCGCCTGCCGGCAGGCCTCGAGGACGTGGATGAAGCCGACGACGTTCGACTGCACGTAGGCGAAGGGATTCTCGAGGCTGTAGCGCACGCCGGCCTGGGCGGCGAGGTGGATCACCCGGTCGAAGCGGTGCCCGGCGAAGACCGCCTCGACCGCCGCCCGGTCGGCGAGGTCGGCGCGGTGGAAGGCGTAGGGGCTGCCGGTCCCGGCCGCGGCCCGCTCCAGCTCGGCGAGGCGGTCCTCCTTGAGCGCCGGGTCGTAATAGTCGTTGACGACGTCGATCCCCACCACCGCGTCGCCGCGGGCGAGGAGCGCCCTGGCGACGTGGAAGCCGATGAAGCCGGCGTTGCCGGTGACGAGGACCTTCATCTCAGGCGGCGGCCCCGATGCCCGCGCCGCGGCCGATGGCGTAGTAGGTGAAGCCGCGCCGCTTCATCCGCTCCGGGTCGTAGAGGTTGCGCCCGTCGAAGACGACGGGCTGGGCGAGCCGCTCGGCGAGGAGGTCGAAGTCGGGCGCCCGGAAGGCCTGCCACTCGGTCAGGATGACGAGGGCGTCGGCCCCCTTCAGCGCCGCCTCCTTGGTGCCCGTCAGGACGAGGTCGTCGCGGTCGCCGTAGATGCGCTGCGCCTCCTCCATCGCCTCGGGGTCGTAGGCCTGCACCTTTGCGCCGGCCGCCCAGAGCGCCTCCATCAGCACGCGGGAGGCCGCCTCGCGCATGTCGTCGGTCTGCGGCTTGAAGGCGAGGCCCCAGAGGGCGAAGGTCCTGCCCGCGAGATCGCCGCCGAAGTGCTTCGAGATCTTCTGGAAGAGGACGGTCTTCTGCGTGTCGTTGCGCTCCTCGACCGCGGCGAGCACCTTCGGCTCGAAGCCGACGCTGCGCGCGGTGTGGATGAGCGCCTTCACGTCCTTGGGGAAGCAGGAGCCGCCGTAGCCGGCGCCGGGGTAGATGAACTGGTAGCCGATGCGCTGGTCGGCGCCGATCCCCTGGCGCACCATCTCGACGTCGGCCCCGAGCCTTTCGGCGAGGCCGGCCATCTCGTTCATGAAGCTGATCTTGGTCGCCAGCATGCAGTTGGCGGCGTATTTGGTCAGCTCCGCCGAGCGCACGTCCATGACGATGATCTTCTCGTGGTTGCGGCCGAAGGGGGCGTAGACCTCGCGCAGGAGCTCCTCGGATCCCTTGTCGGAGGTGCCGATGACGATGCGGTCGGGGCGCATGCAGTCGGCGACCGCGGCGCCCTCCTTCAGGAACTCCGGGTTCGAGACCACGTCGAAGGCGAGATCGGAGCCCTTCGCCTTCAGCACCTCGGCGATCCTGGCCCGCACCTTGTCGGCGGTGCCGACCGGCACGGTCGACTTGGTGACGACGACCTTGGGCTCGGTCATGTGCGTGGCGATGGTCGCGGCCACCCCGAGCACGTACTTGAGGTCGGCCGAGCCGTCCTCGTCGGGGGGCGTGCCCACGGCGATGAACTGGATCCTGCCGTGGCGGACCCCCTCGGCGGCGTCGGTGGTGAAGAGGAGCCGCCCCTCGGCGTGGTTCTTCCGCACCATCTCCTCGAGGCCGGGCTCGTAGATCGGGATCCGCCCCGCCTTCAGCCCCTCGATCTTCTTCTCGTCCACGTCGACGCAGAGCACGTGATGGCCGACCTCGGCCAGCACCGCCCCCTGCACCAGGCCGACGTAGCCCGTCCCGAAAACCGTGATCCGCATGCTTCCCTCGCTACGGCTTCAGCGCCAGGTACCAGGGCGTCGCCCGCGCCCAGGCCACCGTCTTCGCGATGCCCTCCCGTGCCGTGGTCGTGGCCTTCCAGCCGAGCAGGCGCTCGGCCTTCCCGACCGCCGGCACGCGCCGGCCGATGTCCTCGTAGACCGCGCCGTACTTCTCGCGGGTGTCGATCGGCACCGGCTCGAGGTCGGAGCCGGCGGCCTCGAGCACCATGCCGACGACCTCGGCCATCGTGTTCTCGGTCGAATTGCCGATGTTGAAGACCTCGCCGATCGCCTCCGGCCTCGTCGCCGCGGCGATCACCCCCTCGATCGCGTCCTCGACGTAGGTGAGGCAGCGGGTCTGGGTGCCGCCGTCGTAGAGGTCGGGGCGCACCCCGTTCAGCACCCGCTGCACGGTCTGGCTGACGACGTAGATCGGCGTCTGCCGCGGCCCGTAGACGTTGAAGAAGCGCACGATGGAGAAGGGGAGGCCCGTCTTGCGGTGGACGCCGTAGAGCATCTGCTCGCAGACCCCCTTGGAGGCGGCGTAGCTCCAGCGGTCGACCGAGGTGGCGCCGAGCACGCGGTCGTCGTCCTCCTTCCAGGGCACTGCCGGGTTGCGGCCGTAGATCTCGGAGGTCGAGGTGAAGAGGATGCGTACGTCATGCTCGACGGCGAGCGCGATCAGGTGCCGCGTGCCGATGATCGCGATGTCGATGAGCGAGAGCGGGTCCTCCATGTAGCGGCGGACGCCGACCACCGAGGCGAGGTGGTAGAGGACCGCGGCCTCGGGGCGGAAGAAGGCCTCGATCGTCGCGCGGTCGCGGATGTCGCCCTGCATGTAGTGGAAGTTCGGATGCGCCCGCACCGCCTCGAGGTTGCGCGCGGCGTCGAGCGGCGCGATGTCGAGGCCGTGCACGACATGGCCGAGCGCCAGCAGCCGCTCGATCAGGAAGCTGCCGACGAAGCCGGCCGCGCCGGTCACCATCACGACCTCGGGATTTTTCGCCATACTCGTTGTCCCTCGTGAAAAACCCTAGCGGCCGACGCCCATGTAGGTGAGGCCCGCCGCCTCGAGCTCGGCGATCCTGCCGCGCGGATAGTAGATGCGCCCGTCGTAGATGAGCGCCCCCGGGGCGAGGGCGGCGAAGTCGGCGGCGGTGATGCCGGTGAATTCGTCGTGCCCGGCGAGGATGAGGACGGCGTCGGCGCCCTCGATCGCCTTCCGCCAGTCGGGCTCGAGCGTTATGCCGTGGTGCGCCGCCTCGGCGGGGGTGACCATGGGGTCGCAGATCCTGAGCGTGCAGCCGGTGGCGCG
>NZ_CALLYO010000482.1 GCF_937858865.1 uncultured Amaricoccus sp.
CTGCTCCTCATCCTCGGCGCCTTGGCCGGGCTCGCCTGGGCGAACCTCGATCCCGGCGCCTATCACGCCTTCGTCGAGTTCCCCCTCGTCACCGGCGGCCCGTTCGGGGCGATGCACGCCGATGCCGACGGCCACCTCCACCGCGTGCTGACGCTGCACTACCTCGTCAACGACATGCTGATGGCGCTCTTCTTCGCCATCGCCGGCAAGGAGGTCTGGGAGGCGGTGGCGCTGCGGAACGGCGCGCTGCGCGGGCGCAAGGCGCTGACGCCGCTCATCGCCACCGCCGGCGGCATGATCGGCCCGGCCTCGGTCTACCTCGCCGGCGCCGCGGCGCTCGGCAGCTTCGCCGCGCTCGCCAACGGCTGGGCGATCCCGACCGCGACCGACATCGCCTTCTCCTACCTCATCGGCCGCGTCGTCTTCGGCGCCGGCCACCCGGCGGTGATGTTCCTGCTGCTGCTCGCCATCGCCGACGACGCCGGCGGCCTTGCCATCCTCGCCGTCTTCTACCCGCAGGGCGATCTCGCGCCGGGCTGGCTGCTGCTCGCCTTCGGCGCGGCGACGCTGGCCTGGCTGCTGACCAACTGGCTGCCGCGGCGGCTGGACCGCGGCCTGCCGCTCAAGCCCTTCGCCACCCGCATCCGGCGCACCCTCGGCTTCTGGCCCTACCTGATCGCCGGCTGCCTGAGCTGGTACGGCTTCCAGCGCGCGGGCATCCATCCCGCGCTCGGCCTCCTGCCGGTCATCCCGGCCATCCCGCACGCCGATGTCGAGTTCGGCATCTTCGCCGAGGAGGAGGCGCACCAGCCGGACCTGCTCAACCGGATCGAGCACGGCCTCAAGACCCCGGTCGAGATCATCCTCTTCTTCTTCGGGCTGATGAACGCGGGCGTCGAGTTCTCCGCCATGGGCGAGGCGACCTGGCTGGTGCTTGCCGGGCTCTGCATCGGCAAGCCGGTCGGGATCACCCTCTTCGGCCTCTTCGCCGCCCGCGTGCTCCGGCTCGGGCTGCCGGCCGGGATGGACGCGCGCGACCTCTTCGTGCTCGGCTGCGTGGCGGCGATCGGCTTCACCGTCTCGCTCTTCGTCGCCAGCGTCGCCTTCCCGCCCGGCCCGGTGCAGGACGCCGCCAAGATGGGCGCGCTCTTCTCCTTCGGCGCCGCGGCAATCGCCATCGCCGCCGGCCGGCTGCTCGGCGTGGGGCGACGACACCCCTAGGGCAGATCGAGGCCCGCGGTCACGAGGCAGCGCGGCGGGCCGTCGGGGTAGAAGTCGGGCGGCAGGTGGCGCGCCTCGGTCACGATCATGTTGCGGTCGGCGTCCCAGCCCATGTCGCGCTCCCAGACCAGGTCGCCGTCCGGGGCGGCCTCGAAGACCCGGCCCTGCTCGGCGTCGGTGACGAGGACGTTGCCGTTCGGCAGCATCTGGTGCTTGCCGCGCTGCCAGCTGTAGAAGGGCGTCTCCTCGGAGCCGGCGAAGAGCGTCTCGACGGCGCGGGTCCCCGGGTCGATGCGCAGGATGCGCGAGACGCCCGAGCCGGTGTGGTTGTCGTAGACGGTGATCGTGCCGTCGGGCTGGAAGTCGGG
>NZ_CALLYO010000483.1 GCF_937858865.1 uncultured Amaricoccus sp.
TAGAGAAGCACCTTCCATTGCGGCAGGCCGATCGCGAGGCCGGCCTCGGTCAGGCCCTTGGGGATTGACAGAAAGGCGCCGCGGACGATCTCGGCGATGTAGGCGCCAGCGTTGACGACGATGGCGAGTACGGCGGCCGACATCGGGTCCATGCGTACGCCCGCGAGCACCGGCAGGGCGAAGTAGAGGAACATCACCTGCACCACGATCGGCGTGCCGCGGATCAGCTCGATGTAGGCGAAGGCGATCGCGTTCAGGACCGGCCCGCCATAGGCGCGCATCAGGCCGGCGATCAGGCCGAGGATGGTGCCGCCGACGAGGCCGGCGACGGCGATGAAGACGGTGACCCTTGCGCCGGCCATGAGCTGGGGCATGAAGGTCGGAACGACGGACCAGTCGATCTCCAAGGGGCGGGCCTCCGGACGCGAGGAAGTGGGGAGGGCGGCCGGAGCCGGCCGCCCGGGAGGCGTCAGCTCGCCGGCTTGGTGCCGAACCACTTCTCGTAGATCGCGTCGTAGCGGCCGTCGGCCTTCATGGCGGCGAGCGCCTCGTTGACCCTGGCGGTCAGCTCGCTGCCCTTGGGAAAGCCGATGCCGTATTCATGCGCCATCATCTGCTCGCCCACGGCCTTCACCTGCCCGCCGCCGGCGGTGGCGATGTAGTAGAGGACGTTCGGCGTGTCGTGCATCGCCGCGTCAACGCCGCCGGTGCGCAGCTCGAGATAGGCGTTGTCGATGTTGGGGAACTTGCGGAGCTCGGTGTCCTTGAAGTTCTCCTCGGCATAGTCGGAGGACGAGGTGCCGGTCTTCACCGCGAGCTTCTTGCCGGCGAGGTCGGCGTAGCCGGCGATCTCGCTATCGGCGGGGACCATGAGGAGGAGGCCGCTGTCGTAGTAGCCGTCGGAGAAGTCGATCACCTCCTGGCGCTCCGGCTTGATGGTGATGCCGGCGAGCGCGACGTCGACCTGGCCGGTCTGCAGCGCCGGGATGATGCCGGCGAAGTCCATCGGGCGGAGCTCGTAGGTGACGCCGATCTCTTGGGCGATCGTGTCCCACATGTCGATGTCGAAGCCGACATACTTGTCGCCTTCCTTGAACTCGAAGGGCACGAAGGCGGTGTCGGTGGCGACGACGAGGTCCTGGGCGCGGGCGGTCCCGACGCCAAGGGCGAGCACGGCGGCTCCGACGAGTTTCACGAAGTTCTTCATCGCGGGGATCCCTGTTGCTGGTTCGGTCTGGCGCGGCGCAAATCGTATCCGGAGATCGCAAATCAGTTTGCATGAATTGTCCATTCGTGCAAGTTATTTTGCAAGGCGTTCCCGCTGCGCAAGAGGATGACAACTGTGTCCGACCACGTCTTCGGCCGCTCCACCAAGGGCGTCCTGCCGATCGCCATGCGGGGCGACGGCTGCTACATCATTGATTCCGTGGGTAGACGGTATCTCGACGGCTCCGGCGGCGCGGCGGTGTCCTGCCTCGGCCATTCCGATGCGAAGGTCCGCGCGGCAATCCGCGGCCAGCTCGATTCTCTCGCCTTTGCGCATACCGGCTTCTTCACCTCGGAGGCCGCCGAGTCGCTCGCTGACCGCCTGGCCGCCGAGGCGCCGGCGAGGCTGGAGCGCGTCTACCTCGTCTCCGGCGGCTCCGAGGCGATGGAGGCGGCGCTGAAGCTCGCCCGCCAGTACATGGTCGAGACCGGCCAGCCCGGCCGCCACCGGGTGATCGCCCGCCGCCAGAGCTACCACGGCAACACCCTCGGCGCGCTGGCCGCCGGCGGCAACGCCTGGCGGCGCGCGCCCTTCGCGCCCCTCCTCGTCGAGACCAGCCATATCTCCCCCTGCTACGAATATCGCGAGCGCGGCGAGGGCGAGAGCGTCGAGGCCTACGGCCGCCGCGCCGCCGACGAGCTCGAGGCCGAGATCCGGCGCCTCGGGCCGGAGACGGTGATGGCCTTTCTCTGTGAGCCGGTCGTCGGCGCCACCGCCGGCGCGGTTCCGGCGGTCCCGGGCTACCTCAAGCGCATCCGCGAGATCTGCGACCACCACGGCGTGCTGCTGATCCTCGACGAGGTGATGTGCGGGATGGGGCGCACCGGCCACCTCTTCGCCTGCGCCGAGGACGGCGTCGCGCCGGACATCCTTGCCATCGCCAAGGGGCTCGGCGCCGGCTACCAGCCGATCGGCGCGATGCTCTGCACGGCGCGCATCTACGACGCCATCGCAGCTGGCAGCGGCTTCTTCCAGCACGGGCACACCTACATGGGCCATCCGATGGCCGCCGCCGCGGCCGGCGCCGTGCTCTCGCGCCTGCTCGACGACGGCGTGCTCGCACGCGTCCGCCCGCAGGGCGAGAAGCTCGACGCCGCGCTCCGCGCCGAGCTCGGCCAGCATCCGCATGTGGGCGACATCCGCGGCCGCGGGCTCTTCCGCGGGATCGAGCTCGTCGCCGACCGCGAGACCAAGGCCCCCTTCGACCCCGCCCGCGGCGTCCACAGGAAGGTCAAGGCGCTCGCATTCGAGGCCGGCCTCATCTGCTACCCGATGGGCGGCACGATCGATGGGATGCAGGGCGATCACGTTCTCCTCGCCCCGCCCTTCATCATCGAGGACGCGGAGATCGACGAACTGGTGACGAAACTCTCCACCGCCATCCGCGGCGCGCTCGCGGCATGACGCCGCTTCCGCGGATCATGGTCGCGCCGAACGGCGCGCGGCGGACGAAGGCCGACCACCCGGCGGTCCCGATCACCATCCCCGAGATCATCGCCTGCGCGCGCGCCTGCCACGCCGCGGGGGCCGACGGCCTGCATGCCCATGTCCGCGACGCCGAAGGCCGCCATGTCCTCGACGCCGGCCTATACGGCGAGCTTCTCGCCGAACTCGCCCGCGTCGTGCCGGCAATGCAGGTGCAAGTGACGACCGAGGCGGTCGGCCGCTACACCCCGGCCGAGCAACGCCTGCTCGTCGAGACGCTCCGTCCGCCCGCCGTCTCGGTCGCGCTCCGCGAGATCACCGCCGAGCCCGAGATCGCCGTTACTCGCCGCTTCTTCGGTTTCTGCGCCGAGGCGGGCATCGCCGTGCAACACATCCTCTACGACCCGGACGAGATCGACCGCCTCGCCGCCCTCGTGCGCGAGGGCGTCGTGCCCGCGGACGGGCTCCAGCTCATCCACGTCCTCGGCCGCTACACGCCGGGACAGGTCTCCTCGCCGGCGGACCTCACGGCGCCTGTCACGCGGCTTGCCGCGACCCGCCTTGTGGCCGACTGGGCCGTCTGCGCCTTCGGCCCGGCCGAGACCGCCATCCTCGTCGAAGCCTGTCGCTTGGGCGGCAAGGCCCGGGTCGGCTTCGAGAACAACCTACTGAATGCCGATGGCACTGTCGCCTCAGACAACGCCGAGCGCGTGGCCGAGCTCGCCGATCAAGTCGGACGGCGAAACCCTCATTGATTGAATGCGGGCGGAGAGCCGCCGTTCGCCGTAGCGGCGAGGATCAACAACCGAGGCGGAAGGCCGTCGTTCGCCGCCCCTTAAGAGTATCCGTGGCACGGTCGGTCATCCGGTGCCGCCTGCCTGCGCTCGATGCACGCCGAGGCCTGCTGGCAGGGTGGTGGCAACTGGCGCGGTCGATCGACGCAGGGGTCGTTGACTCCGGCGGATCGGGTCCGCAGTCTTGGCCATCCGCCAGAGGCCGAAATGACGCAGAGCATTCGGAAGGAGGACTGGGAGCGATACCGCGCGCTGGGGGAGGTTCCGCCGAGCGTCCGTGAAGTCGTGCTCCGGTCCTGGGAGCGGTCGCGGGCGGCCCGGACCGGAGACCAGCTCAAGGCGGCGCCACGGCTCGGCGAGGAGGATCTGGCCGAGACGCGGAAGCGGAGCCGGCGGCTGCGCGGCGCGGCCAGAGGTGCGCTCGAGCGGGCCGGGTATCTGCTCGGGGATTCCGAGAGCATGCTGCTGCTCTGCGACGCGGCGGGGGTGGTGACCGACGCGGTCGGCGACTCGAGCGTGATGGATCGCGGGCGGGAGAACCACCTGCAGCCGGGCGGGCGGTGGCTGGAGGCGACGATCGGGACGAACGCCATCGGGACGGCGCTGCACCTCGGGCGGCCGGTGGCGATCACCGGGGTCGAGCATTTCTGCGAGGAGATCCAGCGCTGGTCCTGCGCCGCGGCGCCCGTCACCGATCCGGCGAGCGGTCGGCTGATCGGCGTCGTCGACGTGTCGGGGCCGGCGGGGCGGCTGCCGCGGCAGGCGGCCGCGCTCTCGGGCGCCGTCGGGGCGCAGATCGAGGAAGCGCTGCGCCAGGCCGATACCGAGGAGCACCAGCGGCTGGTGGAGCGGCTGCTGGCGCGGGGCGGGCGCTGGGCGAGCGACGAGGTGGTGCTGCTAGACCGGTTCGGGCGCGAGGTCTACGCCTCGGAGCGGTTCCGCGGCATGGCGGCGGAGTTCGGCGACTTCGAGGCGGCGCGAGCGCTGCTCTCGGCCGGGGATCTCGACGGAGACGGCCTGGTCGAGGCGCTGAGCGAGACGCTGCCGGGGGCGAGCGTCGACCTGATGCTCGAAGGAGCCGAGGCGGTCGGGGTGACGATCGCGCTACGTCGCAGCCGGTCGCGGGGCGAGGCGGACCGGCTGCCGACGCTCGACTGGATCGGCGGCGGCAGTCCGGCGATGGCGGCGATCTGCGCGCAGGCGAAGGCGCTGGCGAAGGGCGGGGTGCCGCTGCTGATCGCGGGGGAGACCGGGACCGGCAAGGAGCTGGTGGCGCGGGCGATCCACCGGGAGGGGCCGCTCGCCGCCTGCCCGTTCGAAGTGCTGAACTGCGCGCTGCTGACCGTCGACCGGCTCCGCGACGACATTGCGGCAGGCGAGGGCGCGGCGCGGCTGGGGCGGACCGGCGGCGTGCTCTGTCTCGACGAGCCGCTGGAGATCCCGGAGGCGGCGCAGGCGATGGTGGCGCGGCTGGTCGAGAAGCTGATGACGGAGGCGGGGGCGCGGCTTGCCGTGGTGACGCTGACGACCGGCGACCTCGCGGCGGCGACGGCGGACGGACGGCTGCGGGGCGACCTCTACTATCGGTTGGCGGGGGCGGCGCTGGAGCTGCCGCCGCTCGCGGAGCGGCGGGAGGACGTCGGGCGGCTGGCGCGATTCTTCGCGGAAGCGGTGGCGCGGCGCAGCGGGCGGCGGGAGGTGCGCTTCACGCCGGCGGCGATGACGCGGCTCGAGGCGCACGACTGGCCGGGGAACGTACGGGAGCTGCGCAATCTCGTGGAGACGATGGCGGCGATCTCGACGAGCGGGATCGTCGACCTGAGGGACCTGCCGGCGGGGATCCGGGAGCCGCGGCGGGCGGCGGGGGCGGAGACGCTCCGCGGGCGGGAGCGGGTCGAGATCCTCGACGCGATTGCCGAGACAGGGGGCAACCTGACCGAGGTGGCGCGGCGGCTCGGGATCGCCCGGTCGACGCTCTACGTGAAGCTCGACGAGCACGGGATCGAGCGGCCACGGCGGCACTGATCGCCCGCGTCGCACGCGTGCGACTCCGGGTAACATGTTGATCTATCGACATGTTCCCTCCGGCGTTAACCGGATTTGCCATATTCGTTAACGGCACCGTCGTTCGCGGCTGCGACAGCTGTATTGCGTCCGCAACATGTCCGGCGAAACGTCCGACATCCGGACGACCGCCGGACACGCGCTGGCGGCATCCTTGCCCCCGCGTCGCATCGAAGCGGCGCCAGGACGGGAGGGATTTGACCGTGCCTTTGGACAAGGAGAATGTCCGCCGCGTGCAGGTGCTCGGCATCGACGCGGGCGGGACGATGACCGACACCTTCTTCGTCGACAGCGACGGGGACTTCGTGGTCGGCAAGGCGCAGTCGACGCCGCAGAACGAGGCGCTGGGCCTCATCGCGTCGTCGAAGGAGGGCCTCGAACACTGGGGCCTGACGCTCGAGGAGGCGCTCGGCGAGATCCAGACCGGGGTCTATTCCGGCACCGCGATGCTCAACCGCGTGGTGCAGCGGAAAGGCCTGCGCTGCGGGCTGATCGTCAATGCCGGGATGGAGGACTTCCACCGGATGGGCCGGGCGATCCAGGCCTATCTCGGCTTCGCCTACGAGGACCGCATCCACCTCAACACCCACTATTACGACGAGCCGCTGGTGCCGCGCCACCTGACCCGCGGAGTCATGGAGCGGATCGACATGTCGGGCACCGTCGTCATCCCGCTGCGCGAGGAGACGGCGCGGGTCGCGGCGAAGGAGCTGATCGCCCAGGATGTCGAGGGGATCGTGATCTCGCTCCTCCACTCCTACCGTAATCCGGAGCATGAGCGGCGGGTGCGCGACATCGTGCAGGAGGAGGTCGCGGCCTCGGGCAAGACGATCCCGGTCTTTGCCTCGACCGACTATTATCCGGTCAGAAAGGAGACGCATCGCACCAACACGACGATCCTCGAGGCCTATGCCGCCGAGCCGTCGCGGCAGACGCTGCAGAAGATCAGCAGCGCCTTCAAGGAGAACGGATCGAAGTTCGACTTCCGGGTAATGGCGACGCACGGCGGCACCATCTCGTGGAAGGCCAAGGAGCTGGCGCGGACCATCTCGTCGGGACCGATCGGCGGCGTGATCGGGGCGAAGTACCTGGGCGAGACCCTCGGCTATGCCAACATCGCCTGCTCGGACATCGGCGGGACCTCCTTCGACGTGGCGCTCATCACCCAGAACGAGCTGACCATCCGCAACGACCCGGACATGGCGCGGCTGGTGCTGTCGCTGCCGCTCGTCGCCATGGACTCGGTCGGAGCCGGGGCGGGCAGCTTCATCCGGCTCGATCCCTACACCAAGGCGATCAAGCTCGGGCCGGATTCGGCGGGCTACCGCGTCGGTGTCTGCTGGGAGGATTCGGGCATCGATACGGTGACGATCTCGGACTGCCACGTCATCCTCGGCTACCTGAACCCCGACAACTTCCTCGGCGGGCAGGTGAAGCTCGACCGGCAGCGCGCCTGGGAGGCGATGAAGGACCAGATCGCCGACCCGCTCGGCCTCTCGGTCGAGGACGCGGCGGCCGGCGTCATCGAGCTGCTCGACAGCGACCTGCGCGACTACCTGCGGTCGATGATCTCGGGCAAGGGCTCGACGCCGGGCAACTTCGTCTGCTTCAGCTACGGCGGCGCCGGGCCGGTGCACACCTACGGCTACACGGAAGGCCTCGGCTTCGAGGACGTGATCGTGCCGGCCTGGGCGGCGGGCTTCTCGGCCTTCGGCTGCGCGGCGGCGGATTTCGAGTACCGCTACGACAAGTCGCTCGACATCAACATCGCGGTCGACGCGAGCGGCGATCTCAAGGCGGCGCAGGCGCAGACGCTCCAGGCCGCCTGGGCCGAGCTGAAGGCCCGCGTGCTCGAGGAGTTCGAGCTGAACGGCTACGGGCCGGACAAGGTGACGCTGCAACCGGGCTTCCGCATGCAGTACCGCGGACAGCTCAACGACCTCGAGATCGAGAGCCCGATCGCCTCGGCCGCGACGGCGGAGGACTGGGACAGGCTGGTCGAGGCGTTCAACGACACCTACGGCCGGGTCTATGCCGCCTCCGCCCGCTCGCCTGAGCTCGGCTACTCGGTCACCGGCGCGATCATGCGCGGCACGGTGCCGATCCCGAAGCCGCGCATCCCCAAGGAGGAGCTGGCCGGCGAGACCCCGCCGGAGTCGGCGAAGCTCGGCACGCGCAAGTTCTATCGCAAGAAGCGGTGGGTCGACGCGCAGCTCTACCGGATGGAGGCGCTCCAGCCCGGCAACCGGATCACCGGCCCCGCGGTCATCGAGTCCGACGCCACCACCTTCGTGGTGCCCGACGGGTTCGAGACCTGGCTCGACGGCCACCGGCTGTTCCACCTCAAGGAAGTCTGAGGGAGAAACGAGATGAACGTCCAGACGACGATCGAGACCCGCGGCATCGTCCGCGGCGGGGAGACGCTGAAGCAGCACCGCGACCGGCTGATGGAGGCGACGAAGCGCACGAAGCACTATGCCGGGCTGACCCGGATGGAGCTCCGCGACAGCGACCCGATCAAGTACAACAAGCTCTTCTCGCGCCTTCGCGCCGGCGTGGTCGACGCCCGCGAGACGGCGAAGAAGATCGCGGCCTCGCCGATCGTGGAGCAGGAGGGCGAGCTCTGCTTCACCCTCTACAACGCGGCCGGCGACTCCATCCTGACCTCGACGGGGATCATCATTCACGTCGGCACCATGGGCGCGGCGATCAAGTACATGATCGAGAACGACTGGGAGTCCAATCCGACGATCCGCGACAAGGACATCTTCTGCAACAACGACAGCCTGATCGGGAACGTGCATCCGTGTGACATCCACACGATCGTGCCGATCTTTCACGAGCGCGAACTGATCGGCTGGGTCGGCGGCGTCACCCACGTGATCGACACCGGGGCGGTGGGGCCGGGCTCGATGACGACGGGGCAGGTGCAGCGGTTCGGCGACGGCTATTCCGTCACCTGCCGCAAGATCGGCGAGAACGACACGCTGTTCCGCGACTGGCTGCACGAGAGCCAGCGGGCGGTCAGGACCACCCGCTACTGGATGCTCGACGAGCGCACCCGGGTCGCCGGCTGCCACATGATCCGCAAGCTGGTCGAGGAGGTGATCGCCGACGAGGGGATCGAGGCCTACTGGAAGTTCGCCTACGAGGCGGTGGAGCACGGCCGGGTCGGCCTGCAGAACCGCATCAAGGCGATGACCATCCCGGGCAAGTATCGGCAGGTCGGGTTCGTCGACGTGCCCTACGCCCACGAGGACGTGCGGGTGCCGTCAGACTTCGCCAAGGTCGACACGATCATGCACACGCCGTCGGAGATCACCATCCGCGGCGACGGCACCTGGCGGCTCGACTTCGAGGGCTCGTCACGCTGGGGCTGGCACACCTACAACGCGCATCAGGTAAGCTTCACCTCCGGCATCTGGGTGATGATGACCCAGAGCCTGATCCCGACGGAGATGATCAACGACGGCGCCGCCTACGGCACCGAGTTCCGGCTGCCGAAGGGCACCTGGATGAACCCCGACGACCGGCGGGTGGCCTTCGCCTACTCGTGGCACTTCCTGGTCTCGTCCTGGACGGCGCTCTGGCGCGGCCTCTCGCGCGCCTACTACGGCCGCGGCTATCTCGAGGAGGTGAACGCCGGCAACGCCAACACCTCGAACTGGCTGCAGGGCGGCGGCTTCAACCAGTACGACGAGATCCATGCGGTCAACTCGTTCGAGTGTGCGGCCAACGGCGTCGGCGCCAGCGCCATCGCCGACGGCATCAGCCATGCCGCGGCGGTCTGGAACCCCGAAGGCGACATGGGTGACATGGAGATCTGGGAGCTGGCCGAGCCCCTGCTCTACCTCGGCCGCCAGATCAAGGCGTCCTCGGGCGGCGCGGGCAAGTATCGCGGCGGCTGCGGGTTCGAGTCCCTGCGCATGGTCTGGAACGCCAAGGACTGGACCATGTTCTTCATGGGCAACGGCCACATCAGCTCCGACTGGGGCCTGATGGGCGGGTACCCGGCGGCCTCGGGCTACCGCTTTGAGGCCCACGACACCGGGCTCAAGGAGAAGATCGCGGCGGGCCTGCCGATCCCGCATGGCGGCGACACCGATCCGGGGGCGCCGACCTACGACGGACTGCTCGAGGGGGCGCGGATCAAGCGCGACAAGCAGGCGATCACCACCGAGGCGATGTTCAAGGACTACGACCTCTACCTCAACTACATGCGGGGTGGCCCCGGCTTCGGCGACCCGCTCGACCGCGAGCCGCAGGCGGTGGCGGACGACGTGAACGGCGGCTACCTGGTGGCGCGGTTTGCCGAGAGCGTCTACGGCGTGATCCTGGCGCCGGCCGGCGACGGCCTGCTGGGCGTGGACGTGGCGGCGACCGAGGAACGGCGCAAGGCGGTCCGGGCGTCGCGGCTCGCCACCTCGGTGCCGGTCTCGGAGTGGATGAAGGCGGAGCGGGAGAAGATCCTCGCGAAGGACGCGGGCACGCAGGTGCAGCAGATGTTCGCGGCGTCCTTCAAGCTCGGGCCGAAGTTCGAGACCGAGTTCCGCGCCTTCTGGGACCTGCCCGAGGACTGGAAGCTCCTCGAGGCCGACCTGCCGATCCCGTCCTACGGGCGCGAGTACTCGATGGACCTCTCCGAGCTGCCGGACGTCAAGACCGTCCAGTTCGTCGAGGAATGACCAACTCGGCCGCGCCCACCTCCCCCGGGCGCGGCCCCCTTTCACAGCGATTATTCCGGGAGGACCCGCGAAATGGCCTACACCAAGGCGAAGATCAGGGATCTGGTCGACGGCAAGATCGATCGTGACACCCTGCACACCATGCTCTCGACCCCGAAGGACCGCGACCGGTTCGAGATGTACCTCGAGATCCTGCAGGAGCAGGTGCCGTGGGACGACCCGATCATCCTGCCGCTCGGGCCGAAGCTCTTCATCGTGCAGCGCAAGTCCGACAACAAGTGGATGATCCGCAGCTTCGCGGGCCACGATTTCTGCGCCTGGGACGAGAACTGGAAGCTCCACGCCCGCATCCGGGTGCGCGAGACGCAGGAGCAGATGGAGGAGCTCTATCCGAAGCTGATGGCGCCCACGACCGGCTGGCAGGTGATCCGCGAGTATTTTTGCCCGCTCTCGGGCGACCTCCTCGACGTCGAGGCGCCGACGCCCTGGTATCCGGTGATCCACGACTTCGAGCCGGACATCGACACCTTCTACCGTGACTGGCTCGGCAAGGAAATCCCGGCACGCGCTTGAACGACCTGCCTTGCACCAGGCGGCGCCCTGTCTCGGGCGCCGCTCCTATTTCGTGTCATCACTCTGGGAGGTGAGGGACATGGACGAGGCGGTCGCCGGGGTGAAGCGCTGCCCGAACCCGATGTTCGGCCCGAGCGAGATCGAGATCCGCCCGGTCTACGAGCTCTCCGACTTCGCCCTCACCCTCAGGATATCATTTCTGCCGGAAGATAGCGCGCATCCTGGCGGGCCAATCGCACGGGAGCCGAGAGCCCAATGCGCATTATCGCCGGCCTTGCCGCCCTGCTGGCCCTCCTCGCGGCGGGCGGGGTGGGGTGGATCCTGTGCTCCGCCCTGGCGGTGACCGGCGACGCGGAGCGCCGGCAGGGCGAAGGGCAGGCGGAGGGGGCCGGCGATCCCGTCGCCGGCGCGGCCCAGCCGCTCGATCGTCACCTCGCGCACTTCCGGAAACCGTTCGTTGCTGCGCCGGCCTCTTCTGCCGGGCCGCTTGCGGGAATAGGTTCGCAGGCGGAACGGATCAAGGAGCGACCCACATGAGCAGCCCCGCGGCGGCGCCGATCGCAGCCGGCACCCGCATCGGCCACGTGCACCTGAAGGTGGCGGACCTCGAGCGCGCGCTCGGCTTCTACTGCGGCGTGCTCGGCTTCGAGCTGATGCAGAAGTACGGCAGGGAGGCGGCCTTCGTCTCGGCCGGCGGCTACCATCATCACATCGGCCTCAACACCTGGGAGAGCCGGGGCGGCACGCCGCCGCCTGCGGGGCATACCGGGCTCTACCATACGGCCATCCTCTACCCGACGCGGCGCGATCTCGCCGACGCGCTGCGCCGGCTGATCGCGGCGGGGATCGCGCTCGACGGGGCCTCGGACCACGGGGTCTCCGAGGCGCTCTACCTGCGCGACCCGGACGGCAACGGGGTCGAGCTCTACCACGACCGCCCGCGGGAGGAGTGGCCGCGCGATGCGGCAGGCAACCTCCGGATGGTGACCGAGCGGCTCGACCTGCAGTCGCTGCTGGCGGAAGCCTGAGGGTGGCGCAACGGCGGGCTGGACCTGTGGCGCGTTGTTGCTAACCTCGCGGCCTGGGTCCCGGCGACCGTCCTGCGTGCCAGACGGAGGTCAAGCGACTGAAATGGTTCACCTAATCCGGGCGATTCACCGGATTTTCATCGAGGTTAACGCGCCGATGCCGCGGGGCGGCTCATCTTGCGAAGGTCTCCCGGAAGCCGGGGGAGCGGGATGACGCGGATGGCGCGGGACGTGCTGCCGGTGCTGACCGTGGTGGCCGGGCTCCTCGTCGTCTGGTACGTGCTGGCCGTGGTGCTGAACGCGGGCTTCGCCCGCGACCAGGCCGAGCGCGACGGGGTGACGCTCGGGCCGAGGGCGCTGGTCGCCGCCACGCTCGAGCAGGAGCGGCCGCGGCTGCCTGCGCCGCACCAGCTGGCGGCGGAGCTCTGGAAGACGACGGTCGAGGTGGCGCCGACCTCGAAGCGCAGCCTGGTCTATCATGCCTGGGTGACGCTGGCGGCGACGCTGGCCGGCTTCGCGCTCGGGGCCGGGCTCGGGATCGCGCTCGCCATCGGCATCGTGCACGACCGGACGATGGACGCGAGCGTGATGCCCTGGGTGATCGCGAGCCAGACCATCCCGATCCTCGCCGTCGCGCCGATGGTGATCGTGGTGCTGGCCTCGGTCGGGGTGACCGGGCTGCTGCCGAAGGCGATCATCTCGATGTACCTCTGCTTCTTCCCGGTGGTGGTGGGGATGGTGAAGGGGCTGCGGAGTCCCGACCGGATGCTGCTCGACCAGATGCGGACCTGGAACGCGAGCGCGGCGCAGACGCTCGGCAAGCTGCGCTGGCCGGCGGCGCTGCCCTATCTCTTCGCCTCGCTGAAGGTGGGCGTCGCGGCGAGCCTCGTCGGCACGATCATCGGCGAGATGCCGACCGGTGCGGTGGCCGGCCTCGGGGCGCGGATGCTGTCGGGGAGCTACTACGGGCAGACGATCCAGATCTGGGCGGCGCTCGCCATGGCGGCGATGCTGGCGGCCGTGCTGGTGGGGCTGATCGGGCTCGTCGAGCGGGTGACCGCGGCGGCGATGGGGGGGCGGCGCTGATGGCGCTCGTCGCGGCCGCCGTCGCCGTCTGGCTGGTCGGCTGGTGGATCAACGCCCGCCTGGCGCGGCTGCCGCTCGAGGGGGCGGCGCGGCTGCTGCCGCCGCTCGTCTTCGGGGTGACGCTGCTGCTCATCTGGGAGCTGGCGGTGCGGGGGCTCGGGGTCAGCCCGGTGCTGCTGCCGGCGCCGAGCGCGATCTGGGCGCGGCTCGTCGCCAGCCTGCCGACGCTGCGCGCCGACGTGATGCAGACCTTCGTCAAGGGGGCGCTGTCGGGATACGTGATCGGCTGCGGGGCGGCGATCCTGACCGGGATCGCGGTCGACCGGATGCCCTTCCTGCGGCGCGGGCTGCTGCCGGTCGGCAATCTCGTCTCGGCGCTGCCGATCGTCGGCATGGCGCCGATCATGGTGATGTGGTTCGGCTTCGACTGGGAATCGAAGGCGGCGGTCGTGGTGCTGATGGTCTTCTTCCCGATGCTGGTGAACACGGTGCAGGGGCTGGCCGCGACCGAGCCGATGCAGGCCGACCTGATGCGGACCTATGCCGCGAGCTACTGGCAGACGCTGTTCACGCTGCGCCTGCCGGCGGCCTCGCCCTTCATCTTCAACGGCTTGAAAATCTCCACGACTCTGGCTTTGATCGGGGCGATCGTGGCGGAGTTCTTCGGCTCGCCGACGGTCGGCATGGGTTTCCGGATCTCGACCGAGGTGGGGCGGCTGGCGCTCGACATGGTCTGGGCGGAGATCGCGGTGGCGGCCTTGGTCGGGTCGGCGTTCTACGGCGCGGTGGCGCTCATCGAGCGGGCGGCCACCTTCTGGCACCCCTCGCAGCGGCGCTGACGGCGGACTGACCGGTTCCAACAGGGAGACAAGCAATGAAGACGTGGATGGCCGGCGCCTCGGCGCTGGCGATGCTTCTGGCCGGTGCGGCCGGCAGTGCGGCGTGGGCCGAGGAGGTGACGCTGCAGCTCAAGTGGGTGACGCAGGCGCAGTTCGCCGGCTATTACGTGGCGAAGGACAAGGGCTTCTACGAGGAGGAGGGGCTCGAGGTCACCATCAAGCCGGGCGGGCCGGACGTGGCGCCGGTGCAGGTGATCGCCGGCGGCGGGGCCGACGTGGTGGTCGACTGGATGCCGGCGGCGCTGGCGGCGCGCGAGAAGGGGCTGCCGCTCGTCAACATCGCCCAGCCGTTCAAGAGCTCGGGGATGATGCTGACCTGCCGCAACGATTCGGGCGTGACCTCGACGGACAAGTTCAAGGGGCAGACGCTCGGGGTGTGGTTCGGCGGGAACGAGTATCCGTTCCTCTCCTGGATGTCGAAGCTCGGGCTTTCGACGAGCGGCGGGCCGGACGGGGTGACGGTGCTGAAGCAGGGGTTCAACGTCGATCCGCTGCTGCAGAAGCAGGCGGCCTGCATCTCGACGATGACCTACAACGAGTACTGGCAGGTGATCGACGCCGGTCTGAAGCCGGAGGATCTGACCGTCTTCAAGTATGAGGACGAGGGCGTCGCGACGCTGGAGGACGGGCTTTACGTGCTGGAGGAGAAGCTGAACGACGCGGCCTTCGTCGACACCATGGCGAAGTTCGTCCGTGCCAGCATGAAGGGCTGGAAGTGGGCGGAGGAGAACCCCGACGACGCGGCGATGATCGTGCTCGACAACGACGAGACCGGGGCGCAGACCGAGAAGCACCAGAAGCGGATGATGGGCGAGATCGCCAAGCTGACGGCGGGGTCGGACGGCTCGCTCGATCCGGCGGACTACGAGCGGACGGTGGCGACGCTGCTGACGGCGGGGTCCGATCCGGTCATCACCAAGGCGCCGGAGGGGGCCTGGAGCCATGTGGTGACCGACAAGGCGCTGGCGGAGTAGGAGGCGGAATCTCCGGGGCGGCCGGGCGGGGCCCGGCCGCCTGCGGTTCAGTAGGTGGTGTTGGGCGAGGTGCGGGTGGCCTCGAAGAGGAACCAGGCGCGGCGCTCGCCCTCGTCGATCCAGTTCTCGAGCAGGCTCGCGGTCGCCACGTCGTTGTGCTCGTCGCAGGTGGCGTGCAGGCTGCGCATGGCGGCGACGCACTGCTGGTTGTCGCTGGCGAGTTCGGCCAGCATGTCCTGCGGGTCGACGTAGTCGGCGTCGTTGTCGGGGATGCGCTGGCGGCGGGCGATCTCGCCGATCGAGTGCAGTGTGGTGCCGCCGATCTTGCGAGCGCGCTCGGCGATCGGGTCGGTCATGGCGAAGATCTGCGCCGACTGCTCGTCGAGCATGAGGTGGAAGTCGCGGAAGTGCGGCCCCGACATGTGCCAGTGGAAGTTCTTGGTCTTGAGGTAGAGCGCGAAGGTGTCGGCGAGCAGCGTCGCGAGGCCTTCGGAGACGTCGCGGACGGCGGCTTCGCCGAGGTCGGAGCGGGTGCGCAGCCGCGGCTTCGCCTTCGCGGGGGCGTCCTTGGCCGACGTCGCCTTCGCGGCCTTGGGGGACGGGTTCTTGGCCATGCGGTCTCTCCTCCAGATGACTGGCGGCAAAGTCTAGCCCATCAGATGGCGAGCGCCAGTAGGGCGAAGATGAGCGCGGTCAGGGCGCCGTTGAGGCCCATGGCGATGCCGGCGAAGGTGCCGGCCTCCTCGCTGACCTGGAAGGCGCGGGCGGTGCCGAGGCCGTGGCTGGCGATGCCGGCGGCGAAGCCGCGGGCGGCGAAGTCGCGGATCCCGAGCAGGTTCATCAGGGGCGTCACGATGACCGCGCCGAAGATGCCGGTCAGCACCACGAGGACGGCCGCGAGGGCGGGGATGCCGCCGATCGTCTCGGTCAGGGCCATGGCGATGGGAGCGGTCACCGACTTGGCGGGGAGGGAGGCGAGGATCGGGGGCGGGGCGCCGAGCACCCAGGCGATGGCGACGGCGGAGCCGATGGCGGTGAGCGAGCCGGCGAGAAGGGCCGCGATCATCGGCAGGGAGTTGCGCCGGACCGCGAGGCGGTTGCGCCAGAGCGGCAGGCCGAGGGCCACGGTGGCGGGGCCGAGCAGGAAGTGGACGAACTGGGCGCCCTCGAAATAGGTCTGGTAGGAGGTCCCGGTCGAGGTGAGGAGCAGGATGAGGAGGCCGGCGGCGATCATCACCGGATTGGCGAGCGGGTGGCGGCGCAGGCGGAGCGAGACGGCGTCGCCGACCGCATAGGCGAAGAGGGTGGCGGAGAGCCAGAGGAGCGGCGTCTGGGAGAGATAGACCCAGATGCGGTAGAAATCGCCCGGCCCGCTCATGCCTGGCCTCCTGCGGCGCGTCGTTCCACCATGCGGGCCACGGCGCGGAAGGTGTAGACCGAGACGACGAGGGTGAGGATGGTCGAGACGATGAGGGCTGAGGCGATCGCCACCCAGTTGGCGGCGACGAGGCCCGCCTGCTGCACCACCCCGACCGCCGCCGGCACGAAGAGAAGCGAGAGGTTCTGCAGCAGCGTATCGGCGGCGGTGTCGAGCGCCGGCGCCGAGCGGCCGCGGACGAGGAGGAGGGCGAAGATGAGCCCCATGCCGAGGACGGGCCCGGGGAAGGGGATGCCGGCGGCGCGCACCAGGATCTCGCCGGTGAGCTGGCAGGCGAAGAGAAGCGTCAGCGCTTGGATCATGGCGGGAGCTCCGTGGGGAGAGTGACGGGGGTGTGTCGCGCGCGACTGATATCTAACTGTCTGGAACTGCTAGATCTCAGCTGCGCGGTCGGGGGCGGCGCGCCGTTTCATGGCAGAAGGCCGCCCTCCTGAAGCCAGGCTTCGAGGGCGGGGCGGACTGAGCGTTCGCCGGCGCGGCGGGCTGAATCGATGACGCGGCGGGCAGAGGAGAGGTCGATCTTGCGCAGGAGCGCCTTGACCGGGCCGATGGAGGCCGGCCGCATGGAGAGGTTGCGGAAGCCGATGGCGGCGAGACCCAGCGCCTCCACCGGACGGCCGGCGTCCTCGCCGCAGAAGGAAAGCGGCGTGCCCTGCCCGGCGCAGCGGCCGATGACGTGCTCGAGGAAGTCGAGGAAGCTCGTCGAGAGCATGTCGTAGCGGCGGCGGACCAGCTCGTTCTCGCGGTCGGCGGCGAAGAAGAACTGCTTCAGGTCGTTGCCGCCGATGGAGATGAAGTCGGCCAGCTCGAAGAAGCCGTCGCCGGCGAAGGCGAGGGACGGAACCTCGAGCATGGCGCCGATCTTCAGCTCGGAGGGCACGGTGTGGCCGAGCGACTGCTCGCGGATCATCTCGTCGAGGACGAGCCGCCGCCCCGCCTCGAACTCGCCCGGGTCGGCGACGAAGGGGAACATGATCCGGAGCGGGCGGCCCTTGGCGGCGCGGATGAGCGCCTGCAGCTGCATCCGCATGATGCCCTGGCGGTCGAGGGCGACGCGGATCGCCCGCCAGCCGAGGGCCGGGTTCGGCTCGTCGGCGCGCTTCATGTAGGGCAGCACCTTGTCCGAGCCGATGTCGAGGGTGCGGAAGACCACCGGCTTGTCGTGCGCCGCGTCGAGGATGCGGGAATAGAGCGCGGCGAGCTCCGAGCGCCGCGGCACGGTCGAGCGGATGAGGAACTGGAGCTCGGTGCGGAAGAGGCCGACGCCGAGCGCGCCGCACTTGGCGAGGCTCGGCAGGTCGGCCATCAGGCCCGCGTTCATGTAGAGGCCGAGGGTCACGCCGTCGCGGGTGGTGGCCGGCTTGTCGCGGAGCGCGGCATAGGCGGCCTGCGCCTCGTGCAGCATGTCCATCTTCTCGCGGAAGGCCTTGGCGACCGTCTCCTCCGGGCGGAGGTGGACGTGGCCCTGGTCGCCGTCGACGAGGATGGCGTCGCCGGTCATCGCCTCGCGGGTGATGCGGGCGGCCTGGATGACGAGGGGGATGGCCAGCGCCCGGGCGACGATGGCGGCGTGGCTGCCGACCGAGCCCTCCTCGAGCACGACGCCGCGCAGCTTGCGGCCATAGTCGAGGAGCTCGCCCGGGCCGATGTTGCGGGCGACGAGGATCGCGTCGGGCGGCAGCTCGCTGCCGTTGCGCTGGTCGCCGGAGAGCAGGCGCAGCAGGCGGTTCGAGAGGTCGTCGAGGTCGTGCAGGCGTTCGCGGAGGTAGGGGTCGGCGGCGCGCGACATGCGGGTGCGGGTGGCGGACTGCTCCTTCTCGACCGCGACCTCGGCGGTGAGGCCGAGGTCGATCGAGGCCTCCATGCGGCGCACCCACCCCTTGTCGTGGGCGAACATCCGGTAGGCGTGCAGCACGTCGCGGTGCTCGCCCGAGGCGTTGAGGTAGTCGGCGGCGAGCATCTCGTCGACCTCGGCCCGGAGCGCCTCGATGCCGGCGCGCAGCCGGGTGCGCTCGATCTCCGGGTCGTCGCTGATCGGCTGGGTGACGACGATCTGCGGCTCGTGCAGCACGACGGTGCCCTCGGCCGCCCCCTCCTGGCCGACGAGGCCGCGGACGAAGAAGGGGCGGCGGTGCGGCCGGTCCATGGTGCCGGGGCCGACGAAGGCGCCGAGCTCGGCCATCTCGGCGATGACCATGGCGACGACCTCGAGCGCGTAGATCTCGTCGTCGGTATAGTCGCGCGGCTCGCGGTTCTGCACCACGAGGACGCCGAGGACCTCGCCGAGGCGCTGGATCGGCACGCCGCAGAAGCTGGCGAGCCCCTCCTCGCCGGTCTCGGGCAGGAAGCGCCAGCCGCGGGTATGGGCGGCGTCGGAGGTCGAGAGCGGCTCGGCGCTCTCGGCGATCTGGCCGACGAGGCCCTGGCCGACGTGGAGGCGGGTCAGGTGGACCGATTCGGGGTTGAGTCCCTCGGTGGCGGAGAGCTCGAGCACGTCGTCGCGGCGGAGGTAGATCGAGCAGACCTCGGCCACCAGCCCCTCGGACACCAGGCGGACGATACGGTCGAGCCGTTCCTGGCCGCCGCCGGGCTCGGCCAGCGTGGCGCGCAGGCGCGTGAGCAGCACGCGGCTGCCGACGGCATCGGAGAAGGGCATCGACGTGGTTGCTTCCTCGGCGTTCAGCTGGCCTTGTCCAATTCGAAGGCATCATGGAGCGCCTGAACCGCGAGTTCCATATATTTGCGGTCGATCAGCACGCTCACCTTGATCTCGGACGTGGTGATGACCTTGATGTTCACCCCGTCGCGGGCCAGCGCCTCGAACATGCGGTGGGCGATGCCGGCCTGGCTGCGCATGCCGATGCCGACGATGGAGACCTTGGCGACGTCCTCGTCGACGTCGAGGCCCTGGTAGTCGAGGCTGCCGGAGGCCTTCGCCTTGTCGATGGCGGCGCGGGCGCGCGGCACCTCGTCGACTGGGCAGGAGAAGGTCATGTCGGTGCGGCCGTCGGCGGAGATGTTCTGCACGATCATGTCAACGTTGACGCCGGCCTCGGCGAGCGGGCCGAAGAGGGCGGCGGCGATGCCGGGGCGGTCGGGGACGCCGATGACGGTGAGCTTGGCCTCGTCGCGCGAGTGGGCGACGCCGCTGACGACACGCGATTCCATGATTTCCTCCTCGTCGCAGACGATGGTTCCGGGGGCGTCCGAGAAGCTCGAGCGCACCTGGAGCTTGACCTTGTAGCGCATGGCGAGCTCGACCGAGCGGGTCTGCAGCACCTTGGCGCCGAGGCTGGCGAGCTCGAGCATCTCCTCGTAGGCGACGCGCTCGAGCTTGCGCGCCTTGCGGGTGATGCGCGGGTCGGTGGTATAGACGCCGTCGACGTCGGTGTAGATGTCGCAGCGCTCGGCCCCGAGCGCGGCGGCGAAGGCGACGGCGGAGGTGTCGGAGCCGCCGCGGCCGAGGGTGGTGACGCGGCCCTCGGGCGAGATGCCCTGGAAGCCGGCGATGACGGCGTGCAGCCCCTCGCCGAACTTGCGGACGAGGCCGTCGGTCTCGATCTCGAGGATGCGGGCGGCGCCGTGGCTGGAGTTGGTGCGGACCGGCACCTGCCAGCCCTGCCAGCTGCGGGCGGGGACGCCCATCTCCTGCAGGGTGAGGGCCATGAGGCCGGAGGTGACGTTCTCGCCGGAGGCGACGACGGCGTCGTACTCGCGGGCGTCGAAGAGGGCCGAGGTCTGCCGCACCCAGGAGACGAGCTCGTTGGTCTTGCCGGCCATGGCCGAGACGACGACGGCGACGTCGTAGCCGGCCTCGACCTCGCGCTTGACGCGGGCGGCCGCGTTGCGGATGCGCTCGAGGTCGGCGACGGACGTGCCGCCAAATTTCATCACCAGACGGGGCATGGTCCTTGGCCTGCGGTATGGGGTGGACGGGCTCTCTTATCGGCTGGGTGAAGGGGCTTCAAGCTGGGGATTCGCGGCCCAAGCGCGGGTGGGG
>NZ_CALLYO010000484.1 GCF_937858865.1 uncultured Amaricoccus sp.
TTCCGGTGATCCTGTTCCACGCCGGTTTCCGCGGCTTCTCGGGCGGCTTCGTCGGCGTCGACGTCTTCTTCGTCATCTCCGGCTTCCTCATCACCTCGATCCTCCTGGCCGAGCATGCCGCGGGCGAGTTCTCCATCCGCCGCTTCTACGAGCGGCGAGCCCGCCGCATCCTGCCGGTGCTCTACGTCGTCCTCGCCGCCTGCGTGCCGATGGCGCTGGCCACGATGATGCCCGACGAATCCGCCGACTTCTTCCGCGGCGTCGTCTCGGTGGTCTTCTTCGTCTCCAACTTCTGGCTCTGGCAGGTGACTGGCTACTTCCAGCCCGCCTCCGAGGGGAACCCGCTGCTGCACACCTGGAGCCTCGCGGTCGAGGAGCAGTACTACGTCTTCTTCCCGCTGCTCCTGCTCTTCCTCTGGCGCCGGGGGCCGCGGGCGGTGCTCTGGGGCATCGGCCTTCTCAGCCTCGCCAGCCTCGCGTTCGCCGAGGTCGGCTGGCGCCACTGGCCCGAGGCCAACTTCTTCCTGCTTCCGTCCCGCGCCTGGGAACTCGGCGCCGGCTCGCTCGCCGCGGTGCTCACCTTCGGCCGCGGGCCGCGGGTGGGGCGGGCGCCGCTCTCGGCCGAGCTCGCCGCCGCCGGGGGCCTCGCCGCCATCCTCGCCGCGATGCTCCTCTTCAACGCCCGCACGCCCTTTCCGAGCCTCTATGCCCTCGTGCCGGTGGCCGGGGCGGCCGCCATCGTCGCCTGCGCCTCGGGCACGCTCACCGGTCGGCTGCTCTCGGCCGCGCCGTTCCGACTGATCGGCCTCGTCAGCTACAGCGCCTACCTCTGGCACCAGCCGCTCTTCGCCTTCGCCCGCATCGGGCAGGAGGCGCCGCCGGGGCACCCGGAGATGGCGCTTCTCGTTCTCGTCACCTTCGTCCTTTCGATCCTCACCTACCGGCTCGTCGAGCAGCCCTTCCGCAACCCGGCGCGCCTGCGCACGCCGCTCCGGCTCGCCTGGGCGAGCATGGCCATCGTCCTCGGCGCGATGGCGCTGCCGGCAGCCGCGCATCGTCTCGATTCGGACCGCTCGCCGCTCGAGGAGGAGCTGCTGGTGCCGCGCGACGCCCGCACCGCCTACGTGCTCGAGCCTTACCGCGAGGCCCAGGGGCGCGGCTTCCGCGGGCCGGCCGGTGCGCGCAAGGTGCTCATCCTCGGCGACAGCCACGCCCTCGACTTCTGGAATATGGCGCGGGAGAACGGCGCCTTCACCCACGACCGGCTTGCGCTCGCCTACGTCTTCACCGAGTGCCAGGTCGTGCTCGGCGATCCGGGGGCCGCCGCCTTCCAGGCCCCGAGCGACCGCGCCCCCTGCGCCGACTGGAAAGGCACCCGCGACACCGTCGCCATCGCCCGCGAGGCCGACGTCGTCATCATCGTCGCCAGCTGGAAGCCGTGGGCGGCCGAGCGGCTGCCGGCGACGCTCGCCGCCTACGGCTTCCGCCCTGACCAGGAGGTGCTGGTGGTGGGCCCGAAGTCCTTCCGGGGGGTGAACCTGCGCCGGCTGGTGGGCGCCGACCCGGCCGGCTTCGCCGGGATCCGCGCCACCCAGCGGGGAAACTATCGCACCGCCACCGAGCGCCTGCGCGGACTGCTGCCGCCGGCCCAGTACATCGACCTCCAGGCGATCGCCTGCGGCGGCGGCTGGGACTGCCCGATCTTCACGCCGGCGGGCCACCTCATCTCGCACGACGGCTCGCATCTCACCCGCGAGGGCGCGCACTGGCTCGGCAGCCTCGTCTTCGCCGATCCCCGCCTCGCGCGCTTCGTCCCCGACCGCTACGCCGCCGCCCCGGCCCGCTGACAGGCCGGCCGGGATGTCCGGCCGGTCAGGCGCCCGTCCCGACCAGGCGGATTACCGGCTGCATTGAGGCGAAGACCTCCGCCGACAGATGACACTTGACCTTGTGCCCCGGCGCGAGCTCGACGAACGGCGGCAGCTCCCGCTCGCAGAGGTCGCCCGGCACCTGCCGCTTGCGCGGGCAGCGGGTCTGGAAGGGGCAGCCGGGCGGAGGGTCGACGGCTGAGGGGATGTCGCCCTCGAGCAGGATCTCTTCCTTCTCGATGCTGGTGTCGGCGATCGGCACCGCCGAGAGCAGCGCCTCGGTATAGGGATGATAGGGCGGCTCGAAGACCTGGTCGCAAGCGCCGATCTCCACCACGTGCCCGAGATACATCACCATCACCCGGTCGGCGAGGTAGCGCACGATGCCGAGGTCGTGGCTGATGAAGAGCATGGTGGTGCGCTTGTCGCGCTGGATGTCGGTCAGGAGCTCGGTCACCGCCGCCTGCACCGAGACGTCGAGGGCGGAGACCGGCTCGTCGGCCACCACCACCTTCGGCGCACCGGCGAAGGCGCGGGCGATGCCGATGCGCTGCTTCTGGCCGCCCGAGAGCTGGCGCGGCATGCGGCGGGCGAAGGCGCGCGGCAGCTTCACGAGGTCGAGCAGCTCGAGCATGCGCGCCTCGCGCTCGGCCTGCGAGGCGCCGAAGCGGAATTTCTCCAGCACGCGAACGATCTGGCCGCCGATGCTGTGGCTCGGGTTCAGGGTGTCGAACGGGTTCTGGAACACCATCTGGATCGAGGCGACGGTGCGGGTGTCGCGCCGCTCGATGGCGCGCTGGCCGATCTCCTGGTTGCCGAGGCGGATCTCGCCGGCGGTCGCCGTCTCCAGGCCGAGCAGCACCTTGGCGAGCGTCGACTTGCCGCAGCCCGACTCGCCGACGATGGCGAGGGTCTCCGCCTCGCGCGCCTCGAAGCTCACCGACTCGTTCGCCTTCACGACGCGGGCGTCGCCGCCCACGAGCGCGTTGGCGCCGACCTCGTAGTATTTGCGCAGGTTGTCGACGGAGAGGACCACGTCGCCGATCGGGGCGCGCGCCCCACCGGCCTTGGCCGGCGGCGGCGCGGCCCAGTCGATCTCCGGCCAGCGGATGCAGCGGGTCGCATGCGTCGGGCTGACCGGCGCCATCGGGATGTCGGCGGCGTCGCAGCGGCCGGCGACGAAGTAGCTGCAGCGGGGCCCGAAGTTGCAGCCGGGCGGCCGCTCGTAGGGCAGGGGGAAATTGCCGGGGATGGCGACGAGCGGGCGCAGCGCCTTGTCGGTCCCGGGCAGCGGGATCGAGCGAAAGAGGCCCTGGGTGTAGGGGTGGCGCATCTCGTCGAAGACCTCGACGATCGGGCCGGTCTCGACCGCCTCGCCGGAATACATCACGCAGATCCGGTCGCAGGTCTCGAGCACCAGGCCGAGGTTGTGGCTGATGAAGAGCATCGAGGTGCCGAACTCGCGCCCGAGATCCTTGACGAGCTGGACGATGCCGGCCTCGACCGTCACGTCGAGGGCGGTGGTCGGCTCGTCGAGGATGAGGAGCGCGGGCTTCGACATCAGCGCCATGGCGATGACGATGCGCTGCTGCTGCCCGCCGGAGAGCTGGTGCGGGTAGCTGGCGAGGATGCGCTTCGGGTCGGGCAGCCGCACCGCCTCGACCACGCGCAGCGCCTGGGCGTAGGCGTGGGCCGCGCTCGCACCCGCGTGGATCATCGGCACTTCCATCAGTTGCCGGGCGATCTTCATCGCCGGGTTGAGGCTCGCCATCGGCTCCTGGTAGATCATCGCGATCTCGGACCCGCGGATCCGCCGCAGCTCCGCCTCGCTCATGTTGGTGAGCTCGCGCCCCTTGAAGCGGATCGAGCCGCCGGTGATCCGCCCGGTCTTGCCGAGGTCGCGCATGATGGCGAGCGCCACCGTCGACTTGCCGCAGCCCGACTCGCCGACGAGCCCGAGCGCCTCGCCCGGGGCGATCGTGGCAGAGAAGCTCATCACCGCCGGGATCTCGACGACGCGGGTGGAGAAGGAGATCGACAGGTCCTCGATCGCCAGCAACGGCTCGTCGACGGAGGTTGCGATCGAGTTAACGCTGGCAGACATTTCCTTCAACTCCAACAACTTGGGAGGAGTCGCACGCGTGCGACTCCTCCCTCGCGCCTCAGTCCCGCATCGTCTGCTCCCGGAGCGCATCCGCGAGCAGGTTCAGGCCCAGCACCAGGCTCATCAGCGCCAGCGCCGGCGGCAGGGCAGGGTGGACGTAGATGCGCAGCAGCTTGCGCCCCTCGTTGATCGTGGACCCCCAATCCGGGCTCTCCGGGCTCACCCCGAGCCCGAAGAAGCCGAGCGTCCCGAGCAGGATGGTGGTGTAGCCGATCCTGAGGCAGGCATCGACGATCAGCGGCCCGCGCGCGTTCGGCAGGATCTCCCAGATCATGATGTACCAGGGCCGCTCGCCGCGGGTCTGCGCCGCGGCCACATAGTCGCGGGTCTTGATGTCGAGGGTGAGGCCGCGGACGATGCGGAAGACCGTCGGCGAGGTGATGAAGACGACCGCCAGGAAGACGTTGAGCGTGTTCGGCGCCATGGTGAGGAGCCCGGTCGGATCCCAGAGCCCGGTCAGCCCGAGATAGCCGAACCCGCCGACGACGATCACCGGCAGGAGATACAGCCAGAGCACCTCCGGCCGGTCGCGGAAGCGGCTCCAGAGGAAGACCGCGACGAAGAGCACCGGGAAGATGAAGAAGACCGCCGCCATGGTTCCCGGGATCGCCGTCTGCCGGATCTCGGGCGTGACGAGCAGATAGAAGAGCAGGATCACCGGGAAGGCGAGGACGAGGTTGGCGACGAAGCTCAGCACCGTGTCGAACCACCCGCCGACATAGCCCGCCGGCAGCCCGAGGGTGATGCCGATCATGTAGGCGAAGAGCGTGGCGAAGGGGGCGATCGCCATCACCGTCCGGCTGCCGTGGACCATGCGGCTGAAGACGTCACGCCCGAGCGAGTCCCCGCCGAAGAGGAAGGCCAACCCGCTCGCCGGGTCGATCGTCCCCGGCGGCTCGTTCTTCAGCGCCCGGACCTGCACGAAGGGATCCATGACGGCCACCCAGTCCGCCATGATCGCGGTCAGCAGCCAAAAGAGCACGAGCCCGAAGCCGATGATCCCGATCGGGCTCTCGTAGATCCGCCCGTAGGTGCCGAGCCGGTGCCGCCAGGCGAAGCTCGCGCCCATGACGAGGAGCATCCCGAGCCAGACCGGGCCGAACTGCCGCAGCACCTGCCAGACGATGGCGCCGGGGGCGAGGACCTCCATCAGGCCGCCACCCGGATGCGCGGGTTGAGATAGACGTAGCCGATGTCGGAGATGAGCTGCGTCACGAGGACGATCATCACCGCGACGATCGAGCAGGCCAGCAGCAGGTCGATGTCGTTGTTCGCCGCCCCCTCGATCAGCAGCCAGCCAAAGCCGCGGTAGTTGAAGAGGCTCTCGACGATGACGACGCCCGTCAGCAGCCAGGGGAACTGCAGCATGATGACAGTGAAGGGCGCGATCAGCGCGTTGCGGAGCGCGTGCCGGAGCACGATCATCCGGAAGCTGACGCCCTTGAGGCGGGCGGTGCGGATATACTGCTGGGTCATCACCTCGGCCATCGAGGCGCGCGTCATCCGGGCGATGTAGCCGGTGCCGTAGATGGCGATGGTGAGGACGGGGAGGGCGAAGGTGTAGAGCGTCGGGCCTTCCTCGGCCGCCTTGGTGGCGGAGCCCGAGAACCACTGCAGGCCGACCATCTGGCTCGCGAAGATCACCGTCAGCACGACGCCGGAGACGTACTCGGGGGTGGAGGTCGTCGCGATGGCGACGGTCGAGAGCGCCCGGTCCTGCGCCGAGCCCTCGCGCATGCCGGCGAGGATGCCGAGGAGGAGCGCTGCCGGGATCATCACCACCATGACCCAGAACATCAGGATCGCGGTCAGCCAGAGCCGCGGCCAGAGCACCTCGGAGACCGGGGCGTTGAAGCGCGTCGAATGGCCGAAGTCGCCGCGCACGACGTTGCCGAGCCATTCGGCGTAGCGCACCCCGAGCGGGCGGTTGAAGCCGTTCTGGTCGAGCCAGACCTCGACCTGCTGCTCGGTGATCCGGCTGCCGGTCTGCTCCTTGGCGAGCTTGACGAGGTTTGGCTTCAGGTTGACCAGCGCGAAGACGACGAGCGTCAGGCAGAGCGCGGTCAGCACCATCACGCCGAGGCGCTTCAAGAGGAACGCGAGCATCGGTCCTCCGTGTCTCGGCCGTCCCGGCGCGATCGTCGGGACGGGTCGCGGGGCAGGGGCCTCATTCGGCCAGCCAGGTATCCTCCAGGTGGATCTCGAAGGTCGGATGCATGACGAGTCCGTTCACGTCCCCGGTCATGTGGCGGAAGGTGGAGCGCCAGTAGGGCTGGATGAGGATCCCCGAATCCTGGATGATCCTCTCCATCTTCTCCATCACCACCCGCCGCTTGTCGGCGTCGGCGATGGCGTAGGACTCGGTCAGCAGCGCGTCAAACTCGGGGTTGGCGAAGCCGGTCTCGTTCCAGGCGGCGCCGCTGCGGTAGCCGAGGGCGTAGACCTGCACCCCGAGCGGGCGCATGTTCCATTCGGTCGCCGAGAAGGGATAGCCGGTCCAGTTGTTCCAGAAGGTGTTGCCCGGCAGGATCGTGCGCTTCACCTTCAGCCCCGCGTCGCGCATCTGCGCCGCCACCGCGTCGCAGGTGGCGCTGTTGAAGTCGTCGTCGCGCGAGATGAGCTCGATCTCGGTGTCGATATGCCCGGCCTCGGTCATCAGCGCCTTGGCCCTTTCGGGATCGCGGGCGATCGGGGGCAGGGGGGCGTATTCGGGGTGCATCGGCCCGACGTGGTGGTTCTCCGCCACCCGGCCAAGGCCCTGATAGCCGAGGTCGAGGACGGTCTCGTTGTCGACGGCGAGCTGCACCGCGTTGCGCACCTTCTGCTCGCCGAACGGGGGCTGGGTGACGTTCATGCGCACGCAGAGGGTGTTCGCCGTCACCGCCTCGGACTTCTCGAGCCCGAGGCCGTCGTAGATCTCGACGTAGGAGGGCGCGGTCTCGTAGCTCGTGTGGATCTCCTCCGCCTCGAAGGCCGCGACCTCGGCGGAAGGGTCGTCGCCGTAGTCGATGAACTCGACGCCGTCGAGATAGACCGGGCCGATCTCCTCGACCGCGTCGCCCCACCAGGCGCCGGTGGTGCGCTTCTGGTAGACCGCCTTGACGCCGACCTCGACCGAGACGAGTTCCCACGGACCGGTGCCGACCGGGGCCTGGGTCAGGTCGCCGCCGGCCTCGTCGAAGCCACGGTGCACAATGAGCGCCGGATAGTCGGCGAAGTTCGGCACGATGGTGATGTCGGGGTTGGAGAGGTGGAGCCTGACGGTGAAGTCGTCGACCCTCTCGATCGCGTCGTCGCGGGCGCCGAAGATCTCGCGGGTCTGCTCCTCCTTGACGACGGTGCCGTCGTCCTTGGTGACGTCGCCCATGAACTTCTCCTCGCCCTTCTTCTCGAGGAGGGGCTCCATGCGCGTCGACATGGAGTTGTTCGGGACGTGCGCCTCGCACCAGCGGCGGAGGTTGAAGATCACGTCGTCGGCGTTGAAGACGTCGCCGTTGGTCCAGGTCGCGCCCTGGCGGACGTGCAGCACGTATTCCGTCGCGTCGTCATTGACTTCCCAGCTCTCGATGAGCCATGGCGCGAAGGTGAAGTCGGCGGTGTAGCGCACCAGCGGCTCGCAGAAGAGCCGGGCCAGGTTGCCTTTCTGCGACCAGTCGAAGATGCGCGGATCGTCCATGCGCATCACCGCCTGCGAGATGCGGATGACGCCGCCGGGCCGGCCTTCGCTGCTCTGGGCGCGGGCGCGGGTCGGGATGGCGAGGCCGATGAGGCCGTAGGCGGCCGGCGCAGTCACGCCGAGTGCCGTCGCCATCGCCAGGAACTCGCGCCGGTCGAGATGGCCGGCGCGGGCCTCCCGGGCCAGGTCGGCCACGCGGGGGTGCATCGGCTTGCCGTTGATGGTCTCGCGCGTCATGGCAGTCTCCCTGTGGTCTTCTTATCCGGACCCGGGTCGGACCCTCGGGCATTTTCGGGGCGAAGTCCGCCTCAGGTCAACCGTTGATCCGCCCCGGGAATTGCGGCACCGACGTTCGTGACCGCAAAAGGGGCAAGGGTTTTGCGCGATTCTCGCTGGACGTAATACGGATAATGAAGATTATGTTACTTACGCGATGGCCGCGCAGCAGCGTCCGGTCCTGATTGCCGGCCCGACGGCCAGCGGCAAGTCCGCGCTGGCGCTGGCGCTGGCCGAGCGCGGCGGCGTGGTCATCAATGCCGACGCCTTCCAGGTCTATGCCTGCTGGCGCGTGCTCTCGGCGCGGCCCGAAGCGCGCGATCTCGCCCGCGCGCCGCACAGGCTCTACGGTCACGTCGCCTGCGACCGCGGCTATTCCGTCGGCGACTGGCTCCGCGACGTTCGTGTGGCGCTCGACGACGCGGCGCGCGCCGGCCTGCGGCCGATCGTCGTCGGCGGCACCGGCCTCTATTTCCACGCGCTGACCGCGGGCCTCGCGGCCATCCCGCCGATCCCGCCGGAAATCCGCGCGCTCGCCCGGTCGATGCCCCTGGCCGAGCTCCGCGCCGGCCTCGACCCGGAAACCGCCGCGCGGATCGACCTCGACAATCCGGTGCGGGTCCAGCGCGCCTGGGAAGTCTTCGCGGCCACCGGCCGTGGCCTCGTGCGCTGGCAGGCCGAGACCGGCCCGCCGGTCGTGGCGCCGGAATCGGCCGAGCGGATCCTGCTCGACGTCGAGAAAGATACTCTTAACATAAACATCGAGCGACGTTTTGCGGCGATGCTTGAACACGGCGCGATCGACGAGGTGCGGTCATTCACGCAATGGTCGCAACAGTCTGCGCAAGTCATTGGCGCAAAAGAAATTCGGCAATACTTGCTCGGCGAGACGAGCCGCGAGTCGGCCACCGCGGCGGCCGTCACCGCCACCCGGCAGTTCGCCAAGCGGCAGCGGACCTGGTTCCGCAGCAGGATGACCGGATGGCGACGGATAATCGTGCCTGACCAAGGGCTGACGAGTATTTCCTAGATGCACGCATGTGCTCCAGCGACAAAGTTGACAACGATCAGCCCAGCGCCTGGTACTGGCTCCGGTCGCGCTCGGTCCAGCGCACGTCGAGGTCGTAGCCGTCCTCGCGCGGGTGCTCGGCGCGGACCAGCTTGCGGTCGAAGAGCCAGGCGCGCTGGCGGCCCTGGTCGAAACGGAGGCTGATCGTCTCCTCCCGCATCGGCTCGGCGAGGTCGGCGGCGACGAGCTCGAGGAGCGCGGGAACCCCCTCCCCCGTCAGCGCCGAGATCGCCGCCACCCGCGGCGTGCGCGCGGCGACCTGGCGCAGCGCCTCGGCGCGGTCCGGGGGCAGCGCGTCGATCTTGTTCCAGACCTCGACGATCCGGCCCTGCTCGGCCTCGCCGATCCCCATCTCGCCGAGGATCGTCCGCACGTTCTCGGCCTGGACCTCGGTCTCGGGGTGCGAGATGTCGCGCACGTGCAGGATGAGGTCGGCCTCCAGCACCTCCTCGAGCGTGGCGCGGAAGGCGGCGACGAGCTGGGTCGGCAGGTCGGAGATGAAGCCGACGGTGTCGGAGAGGATCGCCTTGCGCCCGTCCGGCAGCGCGACCGCCCGCATGGTCGGGTCGAGCGTGGCGAAGAGCATGTCGCGGGCCAGCACGCCCGATCCGGTCAGCCGGTTGAAGAGCGTCGACTTGCCGGCGTTGGTATAGCCGACGAGCGCGACCACCGGATAGGGCACCCGCTGGCGCGCCTTGCGGTGCTGGCCGCGGGTGCGGACGACCTTGGAGAGCGACTGCTTGATGCGCTGGATGCGCTCGTCGAGGGCGCGGCGGTCGGCCTCGATCTGGGTCTCGCCGGGGCCGCCGAGGAAGCCGAAGCCGCCGCGCTGGCGCTCGAGGTGGGTCCAGGAGCGGACGAGGCGCGACTTCTGGTAGCTGAGATGCGCGAGCTCGACCTGGAGCACGCCCTCCCGCGTCTGCGCCCGTTCGCCGAAGATCTCGAGGATGAGGCCGGTCCGGTCGAGCAGCTTGACCTTCCAGGCCTTTTCGAGGTTGCGCTGCTGCACCGGCGAGAGCGGCCCGTCGATGATGACGAGCCCCGCCTCGCGCTCGGCAACGAGCGCGCCGAGCTCCTCGATCTTGCCCTTGCCGAAGAGCATCCCGGCGCGCGCCTTCGGCAGCGGCACCACCTCGGCACCGACCACCTCGAGATCGAGCGCCTCGGCGAGGCTCACGGCCTCGGCGAGCGCGTCCTCTGGGGCGCGGCCGGTTGCTTTCGACCTGACCGGATGCAGCACCAGCGTCCGCATCCGCGGGTTTGGATCAGTGATCTTCGGCCTCGTAGAGGGTGATCGGCTGCGACGGCATCACCGTCGAGATCGCATGCTTGTAGACCAGCTGCGACTGCCCGTCGCGGCGGAGCAGCACGCAGAAGTTGTCGAACCAGGTAATGACCCCCTGAAGCTTGACCCCGTTCATCAGGAAGATCGTGACCGGCACCTTGGCCTTGCGCACGTTGTTCAGGAAGGCGTCCTGCAGGTTCTGTTTTTCGGCAGCCATTGTTCTCAGCCTTCAGTTGTATGAGAGCCGCCGACTCGGCGACCCTTGTTGTTCTTGGCTCCAGTATGGGAGCGGATCGGCCTCATTTCCAGTCCGCGCCGCCGCGGTGCCGATGGATTCCTGCGCCTGTTGCAGTGCAGCATCGGTTCGCCCTAGCGCCGCCAGTAGACCGGATTGAAGAGCGCGACGATCACCAGCACCTCCACCCGCCCGACGATCATGCCGGCGCAGAAGATCGCGCGGGGGATTGCCGTCAGGTCGGCGTAGCCGAAGCCTTCGCCGACCACGCGGATGGCGGGCCCGGTCGTCGTCAGCCCGGCGACCGCCAGCGTGAGGCCGTGGCGGAAGCTCAGGCCCGTCGCGGTGAAGGCCAGCATCATCAGCGCGAGGGCGATCAGGGTGAGCATCAGGAACATGAAGGCGATGCGCGCGCCGCCCCGGTTGATGAGCGCGTCCCCCTGCCCTCTCCGGCCGATGCTGCTCGGATGCACGAGCTTGTCCATCTCGCGCAGGCCGTGGCGGTAGAGCGCGTAGAGCCTGAGCAGCTTCACCCCGCCGGCGGTGGTGGCGATGCCGCCGCCCATGACGGCGACGCCGAGCAGGATGATCCCGGGCTCGGGCAGGTCCGACCAGAGCTGGGCCGAGCGCCAGTCCTCGCTCACGAAACCGGTGGTGGTGAGGAAGGAGAGGACGGTGAAGGCGCTGCCCCAGATGGCGCGGAACGCAGCGGCGAGGTTGTGCTGCCGCTCGATCTCGGCCGCGCCGACGAAGCTGTGCAGGAAGAGCACCGCCGTCACCCCGAGGACGGTTATGAGCATGAGCTGCATCTGCGGGTCGGAGAGCCGCGGCCCGGCGCGCCGCCGCGAGTCGAGGCTGAAGCCCCGGTGCGACACCGCGGGCAGCAGGAAGAGCAGGATCGCGACCTCGCCGAGTCGCCCGGACTGCGCCCCGGCGATGCCGCCGACCGGCGAGATGGCGCTGGTCGAGAGCGTGCCCATCGCATGGCAGATCGCGACGAAGGCGCGGTCGCCGGCCAGGAAGAGCGCGAGCGCGAGCGCCGCCGTCAGGCCGACGTAGATCGGCGTGATCTGCCGGAGGACGCGCAGGATGCGCGCGCTCGCCTCCTCCATGGTGCCGCTGCGCGCCGCATCGCGCAGGCTGGAGCTGCCGAGGCCGATCTCGAAGCCGCCGAGGTTCAGCGGCGCGAGGATGGAGAAGGCAGTCACGAGCACCATGAGGCCGCCCATCCAACCCACCAGTGCCCGCCAGAGATGCACTGGCTCGGCGACGAGGTTCGGGCGCTCGAAGAGCGTGGCGCCGGTGGTGGTGAGGCAGGACAGCATCTCGAAGTAGCCGCCGCCGAGGCCGAGTCCCGGCACCAGCGGCAGGATCGGCGCCGCGAGCAGCAGCGGCAGCAGGATGTAGCTGAGGAGCAGGGTCGAGAGGTGGTAGCGCGCCGCCGCCCGCGGCTGGCGGTTCATGGTGGCGAGGCCGAGGATGATCGAGAGGACGCCGAAGAAGACCGCATGGTAGGTGAAGCTTTGCGCCGCCGGCCAGGCGTGCAGCCGGACCGCGTGCAGCGCCGGGAGCAGCATCAGCGCCGAAGCGACGAGCAGCAGCACGACGAAGGCCGGGAACTGGCGGAGGGCGCCCATGGCTCTAGAAGAAGTCGAGGCCGACCTGGAAGAGCCGCTCCACGTCGGCGACCGAGTCGCGCATGGCGAAGATGGTCAGCACGTCTCCCTCGGCGAGGCGGGTGTCGCCGCGCGGCACGACGATCTTGTCGCCCTTCTGGATCAGGCCGATCAGCGCCGCCTGCGGCAGGTCCGCCTCGCGCACCGCCTTGCCGGCGACGGCCGAGGTGCCGAGCACCTGCGCCTCGATCACCTCGGCCTCGCCGTCGCCGATCGAATAGACCGAGCGGATGCGGCCGTGACGGACGTAGCGCAGGATCGAGGAGACGGTGGTGGCGCGCGGGTTGACGTAGGCGTCGATCCCCATCGGCGCGATCAGGCTGATGAGAGAGGGCTCGTTGACCAGCGCGACGACGAGGCGGGCACCGAGCGTCTTGGCGCGCACGCAGGCGAGCAGGTTCGTCTTGTCGTCGTCGGTCAGCGCCAGCACCGCGTCGATCGCCGTGATGTTCGCCTCCTCGAGCAGGTCGACGTCGAGCCCGTCGCCGTTCAGAACCACGGTCCGCTTCAGTGCGTCGGCCGCTACCTCGGCGCGGGCGCGGCTTTTCTCGATGAGCTTCAGCCGGTGGCGCCGCTTGTCGGCCTCGAGGGTCCGGGCGACGTGCAGGCCGATGTTGCCGGCACCGACGATGAGCAGCCGCTCGATCCGCTGGTGCTCCTTGCCGAAGACCTCCATCACCCGCGCGAGATCCTCGGTGGCGGTGAAGAGGTAGACCTGATCGTCGGCATAGAGCTGGTCGGCCGGCTCTGGCACGAAGAGCTGGCCGGCCCGGCGCACCCCGACGACGACGACCCTGAGCGTCGAGAAGAGCTCGGAGAGCTGGCGGAGCGGCGTGTCGAGGACGGCGCAGCCGGCCTCGAGCGCGATGCCGACGAGCTGCGCCCTGCCGTCGAGAAAGCCCTCGATGTCGAAGGCGGCGGGCGCCGTGAGGCGCTGGATCACCGCGTCGGCCACAGTGTATTCGGGCGAGATCACCACGTCGATCGGCAGGTGGTCGGTGCGGTAGAGGTCGGAATAGATGGCGTTGAGGTAGGCGGGGGCGCGCAGGCGGGCGATCTTGCGCGGCACGGAGAAGATCGCGTTGGCCACCTGGCAGACCACCATGTTGACCTCGTCGGACTGGGTGGCCGCGATCACCATGTCGGCGTCGCGCGCGCCGGCGCGTTCCAGGACGTCCGGGTGCGAGGCGAAGCCGGCGATGCCGTTCACGTCGTGCGAGTCAGTCAGCCGCCGCACCAGGGTCGGATCCTTGTCGATGACGGTGACCTGGTTGCCGCCGCCCTCCCGCGCCAGGTGGCGCGCGATCTGCCCGCCGACCTGCCCTGCCCCGCAGATGATGATCTTCATGCCGCCCCCGGAGCCCGCCAGTAGGATTCCGTCAACGCACCTTTCATCGGGGTTAACGGAGATCGGATTATCTTGTTGTTTCAGTTATTTGCCTTTGCTCCGCACTGTGCGGAGCAGGGCTTCAGGCGTGCTCGGTTTCCTCGGTGCGCTCGCTTCGGCCGGCGGAGATCACGTTCAGCGACTTGAGCTTGCGATGCAGCGCCGAGCGTTCCATGCCGACGAAGTTCGCCGTGCGAGAGATGTTGCCGCCGAAGCGGTTGATCTGGGCGATGAGGTATTCGCGCTCGAACATCTCCCGCGCCTCGCGGAGCGCCAGCCCGGCGAAGGCGGCCGCCATGGTGCCGCCGGCCGACTGGCCGTTCGCGGGCGTCTCGAGCACGAGCTCCTCCGGCTCGATCGGCCCCTGGTCCGGCCCGAGGATCAGCGCGCGCTCGAGCGTGTTCCTGAGCTGGCGGACGTTTCCCGGCCAGCGCATGGTCTGGAGCTGCGCCTCGGCCTCGGGCGCCAGTGTCCTGAGCGGCAGGCCCTGGCTCGCGTTCAGCTCCTCGAGGAAGTGCCGTGCCAGCTCGGGGATGTCCTCCCGCCGCGCCTCGAGCCCGGGGACGCCGACCGGCACCACGTTCAGCCGGTGATAGAGCTCGGTGCGGAACCGCCCGGCCTGCACCTCGCGGGCGAGCTCCCGCGTCGTGGCCGAGATGACCCGCACGTCCACCCGGACGGTCGAGCTGCCGCCGACCCGCTGGAAGGCCTGGTCGACGAGGACGCGCAGGATCTTCGACTGGGTCCCCGCCGGCATGTCGGCCACCTCGTCGAAGAAGAGGATGCCGGTATGGGCCTTGTCGAAGAGGCCGGGCTCCACCCCGCGCTCCGGGCTCTCGCGGCCGAAGAGCACCTCCTCCATCTGCTCGGCGCCGATCGAGGCTGAGTTGACCGTGACGAAGGGCCCTTTCGCCCGTTCCGAGTGGCTGTGCAGGTAGCGCGCCGCCACGTCCTTGCCCGAGCCGGCCGGCCCGCTCAGCATCACCCGGCTGTTGGTCTTGGCCACCTTGTCGAGCTGCTGCTTCATGTGGCGGAAGGCCGGGCTCGAGCCGATCATCACATGCCCCGCGCTCTCCCGCCCCTTGAGCGCCGCATTCTCCCGCCGCAGCCGCGAGGTCTCGAGCGCGCGGCCGATCACCACCATGAGCTGGTCGATGTTGAACGGCTTCTCGATGAAGTCGTAGGCGCCCTGCTTGATCGCCGCGACGGCGATCTCGATGTTGCCGTGGCCGGAGATGATGACGATCGGGATCGCCGGATTGTCGCGCTTCACCCGCTTCAGGATGTCGATGCCGTCGAGCCGGCTGTCCTTCAGCCAGATGTCGAGAATGACGAGGTCGGGGGCCGCCTGCTCGATCTCGGAAAAGGCGGTGTCGCTGTCCCAGGCCATGCGCACGCCGTGGCCTTCGTCCGTCAGGATGTCGCCGATGAGCGCCCGGATATCGGGCTCGTCGTCCACCACCAGGATGTCGGTCATCGCATGCTCTCTCTCAACTTCTCAGTGATCTTGCTCTTCTCGTCGCCCTGCCAGGTCTGCTCCGGCAGCGCCTGCGGCAGGACGATGCGCGCCCAGGCTCCGGGCCGCTCGTTCCCTTCAAAGACGGGCGCCGGCATCAGTTCCAGCGTGCCGTCGTGCTCCTCGACGATCTTCTTGACGATGGGCAGGCCGAGCCCGGTGCCCTTGGCGCGATGGGTGACGTAGGGCTCGAAGAGCCGCGCCGGCTGATCCGGAAGACCGTTGCCGTTATCCTGGATGTCGATGACGAGCTGGCGGCTGCCGTCCACGGTCAGTGCCACGCGGATCTCGCCGGCGGGTCCGTCCGGCTCCGTCGCCAGCCGCTCGTCGATCGCCTCGGCCGCATTCTTGAGCAGGTTGGTGAAGGCCTGGTTGATCATCGTGCCGTCGAGGTGCGCCAGCACCGAGAGGTCGGGCAACGTCGTGAGGTAGCGGATGTCGGGCCGCGCCGACTCCTGCAGCACCACAGCGTCGGCGACAAGCTTGCCGAGGTCGAGCGCCCTGCGCTCCGGAGCGGGCATCCGGGCGAATTTGGAGAACTCGTCGACGATGCGGCGGAGATCGTTCGTCTGCCGCACGATGACGTCGGCATACTGCTCAAGCGTCCCGCGCTCCTCGCCGACCATCGGGCCGAACTTGCGCCGCAGCCGCTCGGCCGAGAGCTGGATCGGGGTGAGTGGGTTCTTCACCTCGTGGGCGATGCGGCGGGCGACGTCGCCCCAGGCGGCCATGCGCTGGGCCACGACGAGGTCGGTCACGTCGTCGAAGGAGACCACGTAGCCCTCAAGCCCGCCGTCGCCGGCGTAACGCGCCGCGACGCGGACGAGGAGGTCGCGCTCGCGCCCCTTGCGGCGCAGCTTCACCTCGCCCTGCGCGATGCCGCCCTTCCGCCCGTCGAGCCGGTGGAGGGTCTCGGTGAACTCCGGCACCTCCTCGAGGAGCGGCCGGCCCGCGGCGCCGTCGTGGTCGAGGTCGAGGAGCGCGCCGGCGGCGGCGTTCATCATCTCGATACGCCCCTGGGCATCGAGCCCGACCACGCCTGCGGTCACGCCCGAAAGCACCGAGTCGAAGAGCCGCCGCCGCCGCTCGGTCTCGGCGTTGGCGGCGATCAGCGCGTCGCGCTGGCCCTTCACCTGGCGGGTCATCTCGTTGAAGGTGCGGCCGAGGAGCGCGATCTCGTCGTCGCCCTCCTCCTCGCGCACCTTGACGTCGAGATCGCCCTGCCCCACCCGCTCGGCGGCGCCGGCGAGGCGCCCGACCGGGCGCGCCAGCCGGTCGGCGAACCAGAGGCCCATCCAGATGGCGGCGAGGATCACCACGAGCGCGAAGCCGAGATAGACGAGAGCGAACTCGAAGAGCAGCCGCCCGCGGTCGGCCTCGAGCTGCTGGTAGAGCCGCACCGTCTCCTGCGTCTCGTCGAGGAGGCTCAGGATCTTTCCGTCGACCTCGCGGCTGACGTAGAGGAAGTGGTCGGCGAAGGCCGGCAGCTGCAAGAGGGCCCAGAACTCATTGTTCGCCCAGTCCTGGATGACGACGACCTCGCCCGTCCTTGCTCGCGCTATGTCCTCGGGCGAGGGGGCGGTGTACCAGAAGAGATAGCTCCGCTCGCCGCGGGCGCGCAGCTGGCCGTCGCCGTCGATGACGTAGGCCTTCTTGAGCGCGCGCTGCATCTGCAGCTGGCCGCGGGTCAGCAGGTCGCGGAGCTGGCCGCCGGAGAGGAGGGGATTGCGCTCCTTCTGCTCGTTGAGGAAATCGCCAAGCTCGCGTGCGTCAGTCTGCAGCGTGACGCGGTGCTCCTCCTCGTAGGCCTCGGCGGCGGCCATCGAGTTCGTCACCACGTTGTGCACCCGCTCGGAGAACCAGCCCTCGAGACCGAAGTTCAGCGTGATGGTGGCGAAGACCGCGACGAGGATCGTCGGGATGAGCGCGATGCCGGTGAAGAAGCGCACCAGCCGCATGTGCAGCTTCGAGCCGGCCGAGCGCTGCTTGCGGGCGGCGATCATCTCGGCGACCCGCCGGGCGACAAAGGCCGCCACGATCAGCGCATAGACGAAGTCGGCGAGGAGCACGGGGCGCAGCATCCGGCCGTGCCCGAGCCACTGCATCTCGGTAAGGACAGCGAATGTGGCGAGCGCGAGAAGCGGCCCGAGCGCCACCATCGTCCAGAAGGCTGCCTGTCGCAGGCTGCGCCCGCCGCGCAGGCGCGCCAGGCGCCATCCGGCGGGGCTCAGTTCGTGGGTGCGCATTCTTCCGTGATGCTTTCCGGCTCGACTGTTGCCATCTTACATCATTCTCTTGCCACGTGTAACCCGAATGTCGAGGTCCTTGATCTTTTTCCTGAGCGTGTTCCGATTTATGCCGAGGAGCTCAGCGGTGCGTACCTGGTTGCCGCGGGTCGCGGCGAGGGAGAGGGCGATGAGGGGGAGCTCCATCTCCTTGAGAATCCGGTCATAAAGCCCGTCCGGCGGCAGGCTGTCGCCGTGCAACTCGAAATAGCGCCTGAGGTGCGCCTCGATGGCGTGCGACAGCCGCTGCGGCTGCGCGCCCTGCGGCGGAAGGGCGGAACTCGGCCGGGTGGCGATCTCCCGCGCGACAACGGGACCGGAGATGATGTCGTCCGGGCAGAGCACGCAGAGGCGGCGCACGAGATTCTCGAGCTCGCGGACATTGCCGGTCCACTCCTGTTTCTTCAGCAGGTCGACCGCCTCCTTGGAGATGATCTTGCGCGGCAGCCCCTCGCCCTCGGCCTTGCGCAGGAAGGCGCGCGCGAGGTCGGGCACGTCGTCGAGCCGCTCGCGGAGGGGCGGCAGGCGAATGGGGACGACGTTCAGCCGGTAGAAGAGATCCTCGCGGAAGCGGCCCTCGTTGATGAGCGCGCGCAGGTCCTGGTGCGTGGCGGCGATGATGCGCACGTCGGCCGACTGAACCTCGCGGCCGCCGACGCGGGTGAACTCGCCCTCCTGGAGGACGCGCAGGAGCCGGGTCTGAGCGTCGAGCGGCATGTCGCCGACCTCGTCGAGGAAGAGCGTGCCGCCGCGGGCCTGCTCGAACTTGCCCGCCATTGCCCGGTCGGCGCCGGTGAAGGCGCCCTTCTCGTGGCCGAAGAGCTCGCTCTCGATGAGGTCGCGCGGGATGGCGGCCATGTTGACGGCGACGAAGGGGCCGGCCTTGCGGAGGCCGTAGTTGTGCAGCGCGCGGGCGACGAGTTCCTTGCCCGTGCCGCTCTCGCCGGTGATCATCACCCCGAGGTCGGTGTTCATCAGCCGCGCGAGGATGCGGTAGACCTCCTGCATCGCCGGGGAGCGGCCGATGAGGGGCAGGTTGTCCTCGCGGCCGGCCGGCTCCTCCTCGACCTGGGGGGGCCGGCGCGACTTCTGCTGCAGCGCCTTGCCGACCTGCCCCAGGACCTCCTTGAGGTCGAAGGGCTTCGGCAGGTATTCGTAGGCGCCGACCTCCGCGGCGCGGATCGCCGTCATCACCGTGTTCTGGGCGCTCATAACGATTACTGGCAGGTCCGGACGGCGTTTCCTGATCGCCGGCAGCAGGTCGAGCGCATCGCCGTCGGGCATCATCACGTCGGTGACAACGACGTCGCCCTCGCCCTCCTCGATCCAGCGCCAGAGGGTCGCCGCCGTACCGGTGGCGCGCACGCGACAGCCGGCGCGGGTCAGGGCCTGGGCGAGGACCGTGCGGATGGTGCGGTCGTCGTCGGCGACGAGGATGGTGCCCTCCATCTAGCCCTCCGCCTCGGCTTCCGCTTCCGCGATCTCGCCGCGCCAGACCGGCAGGCGGACCCGGAAGCGCGTCCGTCCCGGGCGGCTGTCGCATTCGACCACGCCGCCGTGGTCGGCGACGAACTTCGACACCAGAGAGAGCCCGAGGCCGGTGCCGTTGACCTTCGAGCTCACGAAGGGGTCGAAGACGTCGCGGATCAGGTTCTCGGGGATGCCGGGGCCGTTGTCGGCGATGGTGACGAGGAGCGGCAGGCCCTCGCTCGAGCCGCCCGGCCGCGCCATCTTGACGCCCGGCCGGAACGCCGTGGAGATCGAGATCATGCCTCCAACGCGAGGAATGGCTTCCGCTGCGTTCTTCAGGAGGTTCTGGAACACCTGGAGCAGCTGGTCGGCGTCGCCCGCCGTCGGCGGCAGGGAGGGGTCGAACTCCTCGGTGAAGCGGGCGTGCGCGGCGAAGCCGGCTTGGGCGGACCGGCGGGCACGGTCGAGCACGTCGTGGATGTTGAGCGGCCTGCGCTGCGCCGGCCGGAGGTCGCCGAACTGCTCGACCCTGTCGACGAGCTTGCCGATGCGGGCGGTCTCCTCCTGGATCAGGCCAGTCAGCTCGCGGTCGGCTTCCCCGAGCGTCATCTCGAGGAGCTGCGCCGCTCCGGAAATCCCGGCGAGCGGGTTGCGGATCTCGTGCGCCAGCATCGCGGCCATGCCGGTGACCGAGCGCGCGGCCGAGCGATGGCCGAGGCGGCGATCCATCTTCTCTGCCATCCCCTGCGGGTGCATCAGGATCAGCACGTCGCCATCGGTGTCCTGCAGCGGAGCGGCGTGCACGTTCTGCAGCTGCCGCGGCTGTTCCGCCCAGCCGACCGTCACGTCGTACTGGGCGACCGAGACGCCATCGCGGCGGGCCTGGCGCACGACGTCGAGAACCGCGCTGTCGCCACCGAGGAACTTCGCGAGCGGCCTGCCGACCATCTGCCGCTGCGATGTGGCGCCGAAGCTCTCCGTCGCCGGGTTGGCCGCGACGATGGCGTCGGCGGCATCGACCACCAGCGTCGGGTAGGGAATGGCGCTCCAGATGAGCTCGAACCAGGCCTCGTTCATGCGGCGGCTTCCACGAGCGGCGGCGCCTCGTCGAGCGCGTCCCGCAGGAGGGCCAGCACCTGCCGCGGATCGTCGAGCCGCATCATCTGCGCCCGCGCCGGCGCCATGCCGGGGATGCGGTCGAGATACCAGCCGAGATGCTTGCGCGCCACGCGCACGCCGAG
>NZ_CALLYO010000485.1 GCF_937858865.1 uncultured Amaricoccus sp.
GACGACCTTGTCGCCGGCGCCGGCCAGCGCCTCCTCGTAGGCGTCCGCCCAGTAGGCGAGCCAGAATTCGGCGCCGTCGGCCTCGGCAGGGTCGGGCGCCTCCGCCCCCCAGCAGATCGGCCGCAGCGCGGCGCCGAACTCGAAGTGGCCGAGCCCCTGCATGTAGCGGAGCGCGAAGGCGTCGCGCGCGTGCAGATCGAGGAAGCGCCGGTGCTGGCGGAGGAGCGAGGCGACCTGCGCCCAGGGGTCGCGCACCGGCACGACCACGGTCGCGTCGGGGAAGGCGGCGGCGATCATCGGCAGGCGGGCGATGTTGGCGTTGTTCTTCGAGAGATAGCGCCGGGCCTCGCCGCCCTCCGCGGCGACGACCTTGGCCATGTGGGCGCGGAAGAAGGCCTCGAACCCCTGGTCGCGCGTCGCCTCGGTCCAGGGGCGGATCATGCCGTCGCGGTAGCGCTCCGGCCAGAAGGCCATCCAGAGCGTCTCCTCGAAGGCCTCGGGGCTGTCGAAGCCGACCGCGACGCCGTCGCCGTGGGCGCGCTCGGCGGGCTGCGCCTCCTGCTGGAAGCGGCGCGTGGCCTCGGTCCAGATCAGCGGCAGCAGCGTGAAGGGCATGTGCCGGTAGGTCGCGGCGGCGAACTCGGGGAAGGCGGCGAGCGCCTCGAGCAGCACCGTGGTGCCGGCGCGCGGCAGCGAGGTGACGAAGACCGGGCGGCGGCCGTGGTCGGGCTCGATCCGGTCCTGGTACATGCGCGTCTCGATTTCGGCGAGCCGGCGCTGGGCGCCGAGGGTGCCGAAGGCCAGCCGGTGCAGGGCGCGGTCCACGGGACCATAGGGGGCAGGGGTCATGTCAGCCGCTCCAGGGCGATCCAGGCGACGACCGCGAAGAGCGTCGAGCCGAGCAGGAAGGGCCAGCCGGTCGCGGCGGCGAGGGCATGGTCCAGGGAATAGAGGCCGGCGGCGCTGCCGGCCCAGATGAGGAGGGCGGGGAGCCCGAGGGCGGCCACCGCGATGCTCGCGAGCGCGAGGAAGCTGCGGAAGAGACCGGCCGCCGCCGCGCGGGCGGCCGCCTCCTTGGCGTCGTCGCCGAGGCCGGCATCCGAAAGGGTCGCCGCCGCGCGGCGCGCGGTGCGGACCGCCGCGGCCACCGTCTCGGCGGCGCCGAGGGCCTTGAGGAGCGCGACGAAGACGAGGACGCCGGCCGTCAGGGCGAGCAGGCTCACCGGCGCGCCTCGTCCTCCGGATCGCGTCCGGCCGGACGCCGGATCAGCCGCTTGACCGGATACCAGACGAAGCCGACGACGGCGAGGCCGATGGCGCCGAGGAGGGCGAGAAGGGTGCCGATCGCCGTCAGCCCCGCGCCCGGCCCGACGTAGGCGAGCGCGGTCTCCGGGAGGAGGCCGAGCAGGGCAACGGCCAGGAGCAGGGTCGGGAGCGCTCGAATCATCGGTTTTCCTCCTTGGAATCATGCTAAGGGTCCGATGCAAAGGTTGGTCTTTGCCAGGGGTTGTCCAACCGGTGGGCAGAGTCCTGCCGACCGGGCAGGGCCGCGGTCGCGACGGCGGCGCGGCGGATGAGGGAGGGCAGGGCGCCATGCGCCTCGGGATGATCGGCTTCGGCAGCATCGGCGGCGCCCTTGCCGATCTCCTTCTTCCGGGCGAGCCGCTCGAGCATCTCGCGGTCCTCGTGCGCCCCGGGCGGGCCGCCGAGCTCCGCCAGCGCCTCGACGGCGAGTTCGCCGCCGTCGCCCGCGACCGGTCGGTCGTCGCGGATGCGGAAGGGATGCGCGCGGCGCGCCCCGACCTCGTGGTCGAATGCGCCGGCCACGCCGCCGTCGCCGCCCATGTGCCGCCGCTGCTGGCCGCGGGGATCCCGGTCGTCGTGGCCTCGGTCGGCGCCCTCGCCGATCCCGGGCTCGAGGCGGCGCTCCGCGGGGCGGCTGCCGCGGGCGGGACGCGCCTCGTCCTGCCGGCGGGCGCGGTGGGCGGCGTCGACCTCCTGGCCGCGCTCGGGGGCACGAAGGGGCTCGAGGTGCGCTACCGCGGCACCAAGCCGCCGGGCGCCTGGGCCGGGACGCCGGCGGCCGATATTCTCGACCTCGCGGCGCTTGCCGCGCCCGCAGTCTTCTTCACGGGTTCGGCGCGCGAGGCGGCGCGCGACTACCCGAAGAACGCCAACGTCGCCGCGACACTCGCCCTCGCCGGCGCCGGCTTCGAGGCGACGCGGGTCGAGCTCGTCGCCGACCCGGCGGCGCCGGGCAACGTGCACGAATATTCGGTCGCCTCGCCGGTCGCGAGCTACGCGATCCGCATCGAGAACCGCCCCTCGGCCGGCAACGCCAGGACCTCGGCCGCGACCGTCCTCAGCCTCCTGCGCGAGATCCGCAACTTCCGCGGGCCGGTCGCGGTCTGATGCGGCCTCCGGCGGGTTGAATCGGTGTCGAGGGGAATTCCGGTCGTGTTAACAGCGACTTGGGC
>NZ_CALLYO010000486.1 GCF_937858865.1 uncultured Amaricoccus sp.
GAGGACGAGCGGCTCCACCGGCTCGCTGAACTCGAGCACCACCTCGGCCGGCGGTTCGGCCAGCACGGCGTTCGCCGGCGGTTCGGCCGCCACCAGCTGCGCGTGCGCCGCGGCGCGCCCCGCGGGGAGCGCCGCGAGCAGCGCCGCGAGCAGCGCCGCAGCCGGGCCGAGGCGGCCGAGCCGCCGCATCGCCGGCGCTCAGTGGCCGCCGGCGGCCGGCAGGAGCGTCACGCCGGGGGCGGGATACTCGAGGCTGTCGGGATCCTGGCCGCTGGCGGGGATCTCGATCCAGCGCTCGGTCTTGTCGGCGCACTCCTGCACCACCGGGAAGAAGAGCGTCGTGCCGGGCGCGAGATCGCCGGCCAGCGTGCCCCGGAGCACAAACTCGTCGTAGAAGGCGTCCGGCAGCTCGCCGGTCCAGCTCACCTCGACCACCCCCTCGGTCAGCTCCGAGCCGTGCTGCTTGTAGGGCTTGGCGTAGGGGCCGGTGACCGTCTCCAGCGTCCAGCCGGCCTTGGGCATCGGCTTCACGGCGAACATGCCCTCGGGGATCCGGACCCGGATCGTCTTCGTCGCCTCGCCCTCGCAGCCGTGCGGCACCCGCAGGACGGCCTTGTAGGTGGTGCCGACCGGCGCCTCCCTCGTCTCGATGCTGACATGCGCCTGTGCGGCGCCGGCCGCCGCGACGGCGAGCGCCGCGGCAAGGATCGTCTTCGTCATGGTTCCATCCTCGATCGGCCGCAGGCGTCCTCGCGCCGCGGCGGAATTGCACCGACGCCCGCGGGAGCCGCGGGGCGTCACGGGATCAGACGATGGAACCGGTCGGAGGTGCCCGCGCCGACTGCGGCGTCCAGGCGACGTGGCGCCGCGGCGCGGCGGCCGGCGGGTCGAGCGCCGCCGGGACCGGAAGGGCGATGCGCCCGGCGACGAGAAAGCCGCTCGAGGCGAGGCCTGGCGAAGCCATGACCACGCAGGCGAAGCAGGAGGGCACGTGCGGATGGGGGAGCCCGTCGTGGGTTCCGTCATGCG
>NZ_CALLYO010000487.1 GCF_937858865.1 uncultured Amaricoccus sp.
CTCCGCCCAGGGCTTCGGGTTGGGCTCGTAGCCCCCCATGACGAGTCCGCCGACCTCCTCCTTGTAATAGGTGAGGCGGTCCGGGTCGCGGAGGGTCGGGAGGTTCGGCAGGACGCCCTCGATCCGCTCGGTGATCAGATACTGGTGCTGGACGCTGACCAGCGGCACGGTGACGCCGACAGAGGCGGCGAGCTCGCGGGTCCACTGGCCGGCGCAGAGGACGAGCTTCTCGCAGCCGACGGTGCCCTGGTCAGTCACGACGCCGGTAACGCGGCCGTCCGCGGTGAGGATGGCAGTGACGCGGATGTCCTCGCGGATCCGGACGCGGTGCGAGCGGGCGCCTCGAGCGAGCGCCTGGACGAGGTCGGAGGGGGAGGCCTGTCCGTCGGTGGGCAAGTACGCAGCGCCGATGACGTCGTCCACCTGCATGATCGGCCAGAGATCCTGCGCCTCCTTCGGGGTCAGAAGCTGCATCTCCAGGCCGAAGGAGCGGGCGGTGGTGGCCTGGCGTTTCACTTCGGTCCAGCGGTCGGGGGTGCAGGCGAGACGGAGGCCGCCGTTCATCTTCCAGCCGGTGGAGAGGCCCGTCTCGGCTTCCAGGCGGTCGTAAAGGGCAACGGAGTAGCCAAGGAGCTGGGTCACGTTGGCGTTGGTGCGGAGCTGGCCGACGAGCCCGGCGGCGTGCCAGGTGGAGCCGGAGGAGAGCTTGTGGCGCTCGAGGAGGAGGACCTCGTCCTGGCCCATGGCGCCGAGGTGGTAGGCGGTGGAGCAGCCGACGATGCCGCCGCCGATGACGACGATACGGGCGGAGGAAGGCAGGGTCATCGGAATTCCTCGAAGGCGGCCTCGAAGCGGGCGCGGTTCTCGACGGTATAGGCGGCGTAGTCGAAGTCGATCCGGGAGTGGCGCTCGGAGACCATGCTCCACATGGTTTCGCGGAGGAGCGACGCGGCAGTCAGGGCGGCGGCCTGGCGGAGGAGGCCGGCGTCGGGGTCGCGGCGGTAATAGGCAGCGAGGAGGGCGGTGCGTTCGTCCTCGGTCATGCCAGCGTTGGAGGCGAGGCCGCCGAGGTCGAAGAGGGGTGTGTTGAAGCCGGCGTATTCCCAGTCGACGAGCCAGAGGCGATGGCCATCGTCGATGAGGTTGGCAGGCAGGAGGTCGTTGTGGCCGAAGACGATCTCGACGTGGCCGGTGGCCTGCTCGAGCGTCTCGGCGGCGGCGAGGAGGGGGGCGAGGTCGTAGGGGGTGCCGCCTTCGCGGAGGGTGTGGGCGTAGTCGCGGACGACCTGGAAGGGCCAGAAGATCGGGGCGGGACCGCGCCAGTGGCGGGGGATCTCGGTGTGGCAGCGGCGGACGAGCGTGGCCAGGCGGTCGAGGTTTGCCGGGTCGCGGACGTCTTGCGCTGTGAGGGTGCGGCCTTCGATGAAGTCGATGACGAGCGCTCCTTCCTCGGCATGGCGGACGGCGGGGGAAAGGCCGGCGGCGTGGGCGGCCCGGGCGGCTTCGCGCTCGAAGCGGCGGAGGATCATGTGCTCGGGGATGTCGCCACCGATGCGGACGAGGTAGCGGCGGCCGGCGTCCTCGACGGTGAAGTTGAGGTTGGTGATGCCGCCCGCGAGCGGCTCCGGGGTGACGGAGGCGGTCCAGATCGGGAGCGTGGCGGCGCGTTCGAGGGGGGTCATCTCGTAAGTCCCAGGCGGGCGCGGGTGCGGGCGGCGGCGGCGGTCATCATGCGGTCAGCGATCATGGCGAGCATGGCGATACAGGCGCCGGCAACGAGGCCGGCGCCAACGTCGGCGCGGGTGAGGGCGATGTAGACCTCCTGACCCAGGTCGCGGGTGCCGACCAGCGCGGTGATGACCAGCATGGAGACGGCAAGGAGGATGGTCTGGTTGATGCCGAGGAGGATCTCGGGCAGCGCCAAGGGGAGGCGGAGCTTCAGCAGGCGCTGGCCGGGGGTGGTGCCCATGGCGCGGGTGGCCTCGACCAGGGCCGGGTCGATCTCGCGGATGCCCAGCGCTGTGTAGCGAATGGCCGGGGCGACGGCATAGAGGACGATGGCGATCATGGCGGTGAACTCGCCGACGCGGAAGAGCATGACGACGGGAATGAGGTAGACGAAGGAGGGGAGCGTCTGGAGGGTGTCGATGACGGGCTGGACGATGGCCCAGGTGCGTTTGCTGAGGCCTGAGGCGATGCCGATTGGCAGGCCGATGAGGGTGGCGATGAGGACGGAGGTGCCGACGAGGTAGACCGTCACCATGGCCTGTGACCAGTAGCCGGTGAAGGCGATGAAGAGGGCGAAGGCGGCGGCGATGAGGCCGCGGCGCGGACCGCCGATGGCGGTCATGGCAAGGGCGATGAGGATGGTGCCCCACCACCAGGGAATGGCGGTGAGGACGCGGCGCACCGGGACGAGGAGGTTTACGAGGACCCAGGTCTTTATCGCCTCCAGCGTGTCGAAGAAGGTGACGTTCAGCCACTGGATGAGGCCTGCCCAGAAGGCGGAGGTGGAGATCTCGAGCCGCTCCGGGTAGTGGGCGATCACCGGAACGGCGAGCGCCAGCACCCAGAGGGCGAGGGCCGCGGCCAGGGCGGCAAGGAGGAGCCGGCCTGAACCGGGCGCGCGGGTGGCGAAGGCCTGGCTGAGCCGGTCGAGGACGATGGCGAGGAGCACGATGGCGACGCCGGCCTCGATCCCAGCGCCGATGTCGAGGCGCCGCAGCGCGGTCAGCACGTCGTACCCGAGGCCGCCGGCGCCAATCATCGAAGCGATGATGACCATGTTGAGCGAGAGCATGATCACCTGGTTGACGCCGACCATGAGCGGAGCGCGGGCGGCGGGCAGCATGACCTTCCAGGTGAGCTGGCGCGGGGTGCAGCCAGACATGCGGCCGAACTCGACGATCTCGGACGGGACGCCGCGCAGCGCGAGGAGGGTGATCCGGACCATGGGAGGCATGGCGTAGATCACCGTCGCGATCAGGGCGGCGACCGGGTTGAAGCCGAAGAGGATGAGGATGGGGAGGAGGTAGGCGAAGACTGGGACGGTCTGCATCGCGTCGAGGAGGGGCGCCAGCGCGCGGTCGAGGCGGGGGTGGCGCCAAGCCTCGATGCCGAGGAGGAGGGCGCCAGCGATACCAAAGGGGACGGCGACGGTGATCGAGGCCAGCGTCACCATGGCGCTCTGCCACTGGCCAAAGACGGCAAGGTAAAGGAGCGCGGCGCCGGTCAGGAGCGCGAGGCGGCGGCCACCGGCGTGCAGCGCGACGAGGGTGCCGGCGAGGGTCACGGCAAACCAGGGGAGCGGCGGCAGCAGCTGGACGGCGGCGGAGCCCTCGCCGCGCATGAGGCCAGTGGCGAGGAGCGAGGTGGCAGCGGTCAGGGGAACGGAGAGAAGGGCGGAGAGCGCGCGGGTGAGGTCGCGGAAGGTGACCGGGCCGAGGCGGGCGTCGGTGACGAGCCAGTCCATGAAGGCGGAGAGCCAAGCGGCGAGCGGCAGATGGAGGGTCGCGGGGACATCCTTCCAGAGGCCGGTGAGGATGCCGCGCGGGAGATGGGCGAAGGCGATGGTGGCGATGAGGAGGAGGAGCCAGAGCAGGCGGCCGGGCCAGGGGCTGCGGGCGGCGGCGGGGAGGATGACGGTGGTCATCGGGCGGGGCCCGCGGCGCGAGGCGCAGCTTGCGCCGCGCGGCGGCCTTTGCCGCCACGAGGTGCGCGCGGGTGCGCGCATTGTTTCCTTGCTCGTTTTCCGCCTGTTGGCGGAAACCGACTGCTCTCCAGGTTAGCAAACCTGCATGAGACCCGCGGGGCGCGCGGGACGATCACGGGCGGCCTTCCAGGAGCACGGCCATCACCTCGGCGCGGCCGAGCTGGCCGATCGTCTTACCCTCCTCGGTCACGGCGAAGGGCTGGGCGGAGGCTTCCACCTCGCGGGCAAAGTCGGCGACCTTGGTCTTGGCCTCGACGGTGCCGGCGGTGAGGGTGCCGTCGAGGGGGCGCATGATGGCGCGGGCGGTGAGGATGCGGGCGCGGGGAGCGTCGCGGGTGAAGGCGGCGACGTAGGGGTCGGCGGGGGCGAGGACGAGTTCCTCGGCGGTGCCGGACTGCACGATGCGGCCGTCGCGCATTATGGCGATGCGGTCGGCGAGGCGGATCGCCTCGTCGAAGTCGTGGGTGATGAAGACGATGGTCTTGTGGAGGGTCGCCTGCAGCCGCATGAACTCGTTCTGCATCTCGCGGCGGATGAGCGGGTCGAGGGCGGAGAAGGGCTCGTCGAGGAACCAGACTTCGGGGCCGACGGCGAGCGAGCGGGCGATGCCGACGCGCTGCTGCTGGCCGCCGGATAGCTCGCGCGGGAGGTTCTGCTCGCGGCCCTTGAGGCCGACGAGCTCGATCATCTCGCGGGCGCGGGCCTCGCGTTCGGGGCGGGCGATGCCCTGAACCTCGAGCGGAAAGGCGACGTTGCGGAGCACCGAGAGGTGCGGCAGCAGGGCGAAATTCTGGAAGACCATGCCCATGCGGTGGCGGCGGATCTCGATCAGCTCGCGGTCGGAGGCACGGCGGAGGTCCTGGCCATCGAAGCGGACTTCGCCGGCGGTAGGCTCGATGAGGCGCGAGAGGCAGCGGACGAGGGTGGATTTGCCCGAGCCGGAGAGGCCCATGATGACGAAGATCTCGCCCGGGCGGACAGCGAGGGTGGCGTCGATCACGGCCGGGGTGAGGCCGGCGGCGGCGAGCTCTTCCGCGGTGGGCGCGGGCGTCCGGGCGAGGAAGGACTCGGCGACGCTCTCGGAGCCGGGGGCGAAGAGCTTCCAGAGGCCGCGGCACGCGATCTTAGGCTCGTCCGCGGCCATCCGGGGCTACTGGCCGATCCAGGGTTTCCAGCGCGCCTCGTTGGCGGCCATCCAGCCGTCGACGACCTCCTCGAGCTTCTTTCCGTCGAGGTCGACAGCGGCGATCATCTGGCCCATCTCGGTATTGTCGAGCTTGAAGTTCTCGATCGCCGCCTTGGCGGAGGGCCACTTGTCGGCGAGGCCGGCCCAGGCGACCTTCCAGATCGGGCCGCGCGGCTTGGCGCAGTCGTGGGTGGCGTTGGGGTTCACGCCCCAGGCCGGGTCCGTGTAGCAGGCGGGCTCGTAGGGCGGGAAGGCGACCCATTCGCCCTCGTATTTGATCGGCGCCCAGTGCGGGGCGTAGATCCAGAGCATAATCGGGTCCTGGCGCTGGTAGGCCGACTCGAGCTCGGCGAAGAGGGCGGCGTCGGTGCCGGCGTGGATCACCTGGAAGGGGAGCTCGAGGGCGGCGATGCGTTCCTCGTCGAAGCCACCCCAGGTGACCGGGCCGCCGAGGTAGCGGCCGTCGGGAAGCGTGTCGGGGGTGGCGAAGGCCTCGGCGCAGTCGGGCTCGAGCAGCGCCTGCCAGTCGGGGAGGCCGGGGCAGGCCTCCTTCATGTAGGAGGGGTACCACCATTCCTCGATGGCCTGCATGCCGTTCTCGCCCAGGTTGACGACTTGGCCCGTGGCGGTGGCCTCGTCCATCGCCTCGCGGCCGGTCGTCTCCCAGATCTCCATCGCGACGTGCAGGTCGCCGGTCTTCAGGCCGGCGAACTGGGCGAGGTAGTCGGCCTGGACGTACTCGACGTTGAGGCCAGCCTTCTCCAGCACCTCGCCCATGATGTGGGTGGTGATGAGCTGGCCGGTCCAGTCGTGCAGCGTCAGGCGGATCGGGTCGGGGGAATCCTGGGCGCTGGCGGCGAGCGCCGCGCTCAGGAGTGCGCCGGTGAGCGCGGTGGTCGCGAGGCTGCGTCGGTTCATCGTTCTCCTCCCTGTCCGGCCACCGGGGCCGTGCCTTTGGCGCAAGGTTCGCCGCGGGCCGTTGGGGCGTCAACAATTTTTCCGCGATCAGGTGCGGCGGAGCACCAGGCTGCGGCTCGGGTCGTTGCCGGGGCGGCCGGGCATCGAGCTGTAGGGCGGGGTCGCGTCGAGAGGTGCCACCCTGCCCTCCCCCGCCAGCGCCTCGATGCGGGCGGAGAAGCCCGACTGCCAGGTCTTGTCCTTGACGGTGAGGACGAGGATGCCGCCGGGGCGGACGACGCGGAGGAGCTCGTCGAGGCCCTCGGGGCCGACGTGGCCGGTGGTGAAGACGCCGGCGCAGACGCAGCCGGCGAAGCGGGCGTCCTCGAAGGGGAGGCGGCGGGTGAGGTCGGCCTGGAGCAGGCGGTCGTAGACGCCCTTGGCGGCGGCGACGGCGAGCATGCCGGGGGAGAGATCGATCGCTTCGACAGAGGCATAGCCGATGATCTTCAGCCATTCGCCGAGCAGGCCGGTACCGGCGCCAGCGTCGAGGATGGGGCCGGTGGGGGGCAGGTGGCGGGCGAGAAGCGCGAGGCAGACGGTGGGGTGGCGGTAGCCGAGGGCGGCCATCTCGGCGTCGTAGGTCGCGGCCCAGGCGTCGTAGGTGCGGGCGATCTCGGCGGTGGTGGTGGCGGCGTAGACGGCGTCGAGCTTGTCGGCTTCGCTCAAGGGGGACCCTCCCGGTTGACGGCGCGGCGGCGAGCATAGTCATCTCGCCGGGGCGAGGGAAAGCCCCGGGGGGACGGCGATGCAGACGGCGGAAGACGAGGTGCGCGCGGCGATGGCGCTGATCCCGGGGCGGGGGCCGGTCGGGACGGTGGAGCGGCTCGGGGGGCTGACCAACCGGGTCTACCGGGTGGAGGCGGGCGGCGAGACGGTGGTGCTGCGCATCCCCGGCGAGGGGACGGAGGCCTATATCGACCGCGCGGTCGAGGCGGCGAACGCTCGGGCGGCGGCGGCGGCGGGAGTGTCGCCCGAGGTGCTGCACGTCGATCCGGGACGGGGGCTGATGCTGACGCGGCTGGTGGAGGGGCGGACGATGACGCCGGCGCTCTTCCGCGAGCCGGGGGCGCCGGCGCGGGCGGCGGCGGCCTTCGCCCGGCTGCACCGGAGCGGGGTGCGGTTCGAGTTCCGATTCGATCTCTTCGCCATGATCGAGGAATATCTGCGGGTGCTGGCGCCGATGCGGGTGACGCTGCCCGAGGGGTATCATGCGGCGGTGGCGGAGGCGGAGGCGGTCCGGGCGGCGCTCGACGCGCGGCCGGCGGCGCTGGCGCCCTGCCACTGCGATCCGCTCTGCGAGAACTTCCTCGATACCGGGGAGCGGATGTGGATCGTGGACTGGGAGTATTCCGGGATGAACGATCCGCTCTGGGACCTCGGCGACCTAGCGGTCGAGGGGGAGTTCGGGGCGGCACAGGAGGAGGAGATGCTGGCGGCCTACTTCGGGCGGGCGCCGACCGCAGCGGAGCGGGGGCGGGTCGTCGCCTACAAGGCGATGTGTGACCTGCTCTGGACGCTCTGGGGGCTCATCCAGCATGGCAACGGCAACCCGGCGGATGATTTCTGGGCTTATGCGACCAACCGGTTCGAGCGCTGCCGGCGGCTGATGGCGAGCGAAGGGTTCGCCGGGCACCTCGCGGCGGTGCGGACGGGCTGACCGCACGGGCGTCGCACAGTGCGGACTTTCGGTATCCATATGATATCGCCGCATATATCTCGCAGCGTTAACCACCTTGTGCATAATCGTTAACGTGCGCGCGCACGGGTCTCCGGTTGCATCCCCGCTTGCGAACGGAACGGAAACAGGGCTTGATGCCGCGATGGATGGCCAAGCCCCCTGCCCTGCCTATCTCGACCGGCTGAACGACGCGCAGCGGGCGGCGGTGCTGCACGGGGACGGCGGAGTTGCCGGGCCGCTCCTCGTCGTCGCCGGGGCGGGGTCGGGCAAGACCGGGACGCTGGCGCACCGGGTGGCGCACCTGATGGTCGAGGGGGCGGATCCGCGGCGGATCCTGCTGCTCACCTTCTCGCGGCGGGCGGCGGCGGAGATGCTGCGGCGGGTCGAGCGGATCGCCGGCGAAGTACTGGGCGAGCGCGGCGCGGCGCTGGCGGCCGGGCTGGGCTGGGCCGGGACCTTCCACGCGATCGGGGCGCGGGTGCTGCGCGAGCATGCGCCGCTGATCGGGCTCGATCCCGGCTTCACGCTGCACGACCGGGCCGATTCCGAGGATCTGATGGGGCTGGTGCGGCACGGGCTCGGGCTCACGCGGACCGAGAGCCGCTTTCCCGGCAAGGGAACCTGCCTCGCGATCTATTCCCGGGCGGTCAATGCGCGCGAGGGGCTGGCGGAGGTGCTGGCGGCGCGCTTTCCCTGGTGCGCCGGCTGGGAGGCGGAGCTGCGCGGGCTCTTCGCCGGCTACGTCGAGGCGAAGCAGGCGGGGAACGTGCTCGATTACGACGATCTGCTGCTCTACTGGGCGGAGCTGCTCGCCGACCCGGCGGCGGCCGCGGCGCTCGGCGCCGGCTTCGACCACGTGCTGGTCGACGAATACCAGGACACCAACCGGCTGCAGGCGGAGATCCTCGCCGCGCTGAAGCCCGACGGGCGCGGCGTGACGGTGGTGGGCGACGACGCGCAGGCGATCTACGGCTTCCGCGCGGCGGAGGTCCGGAACATCCTCGACTTCCCCGCCCGCTTCGCGCCGCCGGCGCGGGTGGTGACGCTGGAGCGGAACTACCGCTCGACCCAGCCGATCCTCGCGGCGGCGAACGCGGTGATCGGCGAGGCGGGCGAGCGGTTCGCCAAGGCGCTCTGGAGCGCGCGGGAGGGCGCGGCGCGGCCGCGGCTGGTCAGCCTGCTCGACGAGGCGGCGCAGGCGGAATACGTCTGTTCCGAGGTGCTGGCGGCGCGGGAGGAAGGGGTCGCGCTCAAGGCGCAGGCGGTGCTCTTCCGCGCGGCGCACCACAGCGGGCCGCTCGAGGTCGAGCTGGTGCGGCGCAACGTTCCCTTCGTGAAGTACGGCGGGCTGAAGTTCCTCGAGGCGGCGCATGTGAAGGACCTGCTGGCGGTGCTGCGGCTGGCGGAGAACCCGCGCGACCGGATCGCCGGCTTCCGGGTGCTGCAGCTCCTGCCCGGCGTCGGGCCGTCGGCGGCGGAGGCGATGCTGGCGGCGATCGCGGCCGGCGCCGAGGTGCGGGCGCCGAAGCGGGCGGCGGCGGACTGGCCGGCGCTGGCGGCGCTCCTCCGGCTGCTCGGGCGGGGGCGGGCCGGCTGGCCGGCGGAGATCGAGGCGGCGCGGGCCTGGTACGAGCCGCACCTCGAGCGGCTGCACGAGGATGCGGCGGTCAGGAAGGGGGATCTCGGGCAACTCGGGCAGATCGCGGCCGGATTCGCCTCGCGCCGGGCCTTCCTGACCGAGCTCACGCTCGATCCGCCGCAGGCGACCGGCGACCTCGCCGGGCCGGCGCTCAGGGACGAGGATTACCTCGTGCTCTCGACGATCCATTCCGCCAAGGGGCAGGAGTGGAAGTCGGTCTTCCTGCTCAACTGCGTCGACGGCTGCCTGCCCTCCGACCTCGCCAGCGACACGCCGGCCGAGATCGAGGAGGAGCGGCGGCTGATGTACGTCGCGATGACGCGGGCGAAGGACGCGCTGCATCTGCTGACGCCGCTGCGCTTCTACGTGCACGGGCAGGCGGCGCGGGGGGACCGGCACGTCTATGCGCCGCGGAGCCGCTTTCTGCCGGGGCATCTGCTCGACCGGTTCGAGCAGGTGGCCTGGGCGCCGCCGGCGGCCCGCGAGCGCGGGGCGCGGGCGGTGTCGCCGCGGGACCTGAAGCTCAAGATGCGGGGGATGTGGGGGTGAGGGGGGCGGTCCGGGTCGGAGGGGGTGCGACGAAAGGCGGACGGCGCGGGTGAGGCGTCTGTGCGCGCGTGGAGATGTCGCGTGAAGTATGTATAGTTCGAAGTATATTTCTCGAATAAGGTGGAAGTAAGGTGAAACGGGGCCTGCGCGACATTTCGTCGCGCACTTCCCCGCCGGTGACGCACCGTTCTTCCTTCCCCGTGCCGGCGGGCCCTTCGGGCTTCCAATCGTCCGGCGGGATGCTAGGTTTCCGGCGGAAACGGCCCGCGACGAGGCTGGGGAGGATGCACGATGGTGGAGCTCTATGGCCGGACGCTGACCCGCCGCGAGGCGTCCGCGCGCATGGGGATGCTCTCGCAGGTCGCCGGCGTGCGGCTCTCGACCCTCGGCGACGGGGTCGAGCGCGGCAACCGGATGCTCGAGTTCCGCACCGGCGGCGGACTGCGCTTCACGGTGATGGTGGACCGCGGCTTCGACATCGCCGAATGCGACTACCGGGGACAGGCGATCGGCTGGCACTCGCCGGCGGGCTTCCGGCACCCGAGCCTGCACGAGTACGAGGGCGAGGGCGGGCTCGCCTTCACCCGGTCCTTCTCCGGGCTCGTCGCCACCTGCGGGCTCGACCATACCATGGGGCCGGCGGAGGTGCCGGCGGACGGCTACAACTATCCCGGCCGCCGGACCGTGAAGCATTCGCTGCACGGGCGGGTGAGCCTGATCCCGGCGCGGCTCGCCGGCTACGGCGAGCGGTGGGAGGGGGACCGCTGCTTCCTCTGGGCCGAGGGGGTGGTGCAGCAGTCGGCGATGTTCGCCGAGGATCTCTACCTCTTCCGCCGGATCGAGGCCGAGGTCGGCGGGCGGGAGATCCGGGTGCGGGACCGGGTGGAGAACCACGGCTTCCTCCGGACGCCGCACATGTTCTTCTATCACGTCAACCTCGGCTGGCCGCTGCTCGAGGAGGGGGCGCGCTATCTCGCGCCGGTCCGCGAGGTGCTCTGGGCCTCGCACGCGGAGAGCTATGCGGCGCAGGGGGTCGGCTATGCGGCGGTCGCGGCGCCGCGCGCGGGGTTCCGCGAGCAGGTCTGGGAGCACGACCTCGCCGCCGACGCGGACGGGGCCTGCCCGGCGGCGGTGGTGAACGACCGGCTGGGGCTCGGCTTCGAGGTGGTGACGCGGAAGGCGGAGCTGCCCTGCTTCTACGAGTGGCAGAACTACCAGGCCGGCAACTATGCGCTCGGGATCGAGCCCTCGACGCATCATGTGCTCGGCGAGGTGGCGGCGCGGGAGCGGGGCGAGATGATCTGGCTCGAGCATGGCGAGGGCCGCGGCTATTCGCTCGACCTGCGGGTGATCGACGGGGCGGAGGAGATCGCGGCGGCCGAGCGGCGGATCGCCGGGATCGCGCGGCAGCCGGAGGAGGCCTATCCGGCGCCGACCGGGCGGTTCGCGCCGCTCTGGGGGAGCGCGCGATGACCCGGCCGATGCCGAAGCGGGACTACAGCCTGACCGGCCCGAGCGCCGTCTGGGCGGTCGAGACCGGGCTCGCCTCGGCGGAATGGTATCACTCCGAGGTGCCGCGCAAGGTGATGAAGGAGCTGATGCAGCGCTCGGACCAGCCGGCGATCCGCGACACGGTCATCTGGCTCGGGGTGCTGCTGGTGACGGCGGCGGGGGGCGTCGCCTTCTGGGGGACCTGGTGGTGCGTGCCCTTCTTCGCGCTCTACGGGGTCTTCTACGCCTCGGCCTCGGATTCGCGCTGGCACGAGTGCGGGCACGGGACGGCGTTCCGGACCCGCTGGATGAACGACTGGGTCTATCAGGTCGCGTCGTTCATGCAGGTGAGGAACCCGGTGACCTGGCGCTGGAGTCATGCGCGGCACCATACCGACACGATCATCGTCGGGCGGGACGCGGAGATCGCGGTGATGCGGCCGCCGGACCTCCTGCGGGCGGGGTTGAGCTTCCTCGGGCTGATGGACTTCCGCTACGCCTATCCGGCGCTGATCCACAACGCGCTCGGGCGGCTGTCGGCGGACGAGAGGGACTATATTCCCGAGGCGGAGTGGCCGAAGGTGGTGAGGGCGGCGCGCTGGCACCTGGCGGTCTATCTCGCGACGATCGCGCTGGCGGTGGGGCTGCGGTCGTGGCTGCCGCTGATGCTGGTCGGGCTGCCGCGGATCTACGGGACCTGGCACATGGTGCTGACCGGGCTCCTGCAGCATGTCGGGCTGGCCGAGAACGTGGTGGACCACCGGCTGAACTCGCGGACGGTGCTGATGAACCCCTTCTCGCGGTTCGTCTACTGGAACATGAACTACCATGTGGAGCATCACATGTTCCCGATGGTGCCCTATCACGCGCTGCCGCGGCTGCATGCGCTGATCAGGGACGACCTGCCGGCGGCCAACCCGTCGATGTGGCACGCCTATCGGGAGGTCTGGCCGGTGGTGCTGCGGCAGCTGCGCTACGAGGACGCCTATCTCCGCCGCGAGCTCCCGCCCTCGGCGCGACCGTACCGGGAGGAGTTGCACGGCATGGCGGCGGAGTAGTGCGGATGGCGGAGTGGGTCGAGGCCTGCGGGGCGGAGGACGTGGAGGCAGAGGACGTGGTCCGCTGGGACCACGGGGGGCGGACCTTCGCGATCTACCGCTCGCCGGAGGACGGGTATTTCGCCACGGACGGGCTCTGCACCCACGAGGGGGTGCATCTCGCCGACGGGCTCGTCATGGACGGGATCATCGAGTGCCCGAAGCACAACGGGCGGTTCGACTACCGGACCGGCCGGGCGCGGGGGGCGCCGGCCTGCATCGACCTCAGGACCTACGCGGTGAAGGTCGAGGACGGGCGGGTCATGGTGCTGGTGGACTGAAGGTCCGGCCACCGGCGGGGGGAGCGCCGGCCTCGGGGAGCCCTGAAGGGCTCCCGCTCGGTCGGCGCTTGGCGGTCGGCCGGGTCACGTCCGTCAAGTTCTGCAAAGAGCAGGTGGCATCGAGGGTCATGCGGCCTTACCCCTTCTCTTTGCGTCTTCTGCAGTGAGAAGCTGTGGAGGCGCAGGTGATGCGGGTATGGCTGTCATGCCGGCTGCCGTAGATGGTTTGGGTCGCTGAGCCGCCCGCATCGCCGCCCTTGATC
>NZ_CALLYO010000488.1 GCF_937858865.1 uncultured Amaricoccus sp.
GGCCAGCGTCATCTGGTGCGAGAGGAGCTCGTCGTAGGCGAGCCGCTCGCGGGCCGGGGACGCGGGGGCGAGGTCGGCCGGGCCGGCGGGGGCGTGGGCGGCCGCGAGCGCGGCGCGGAAGGCGGGCCAGCGGCGGCGCGCGAGGACGCTCGGCTCGATCCATTCCGGCAGGTCCGGGACGCGGGCAAGGGCGTCCTGGACGGCGCGGGTCATGGTGCGGAGGCTGAGCCCCTGGGTGAGCGGGTAGACAGGCTCGTAGGCGGGCAGCGTCGCCTCGCCGCCGGGAGGCAGGATGTGGTCGGGGTGGGGCATCTGGGCGATGCCGTCGAAGAGCTCGACCCGGCCGGAAACGATGCGGCGCTGGCCGGCCGGCAGGGTGCGGCGGAGCCAGTCGGGGTGCGGGTGGAAGAAGACGAGCTGGAACTCGGTCAGCGCGTCGCGGACGTGGACGCGATAGGGGCGGCCGCGCATGGTCGGCGGCTGGTGCAGGCCGATCTCGACCTCGACAGTGACGACCTCGGGCAGCTGCGCCTCGCGGATCGAGGCGCGCAGGCGGCGGTCGGTGCCGGAGGTGGGGAGCGTCAGGACGAGGTCGGCCGGGTGGGCGATCTCCATGCGGGCGAGGAGGCGGGCGGTCTTCGGGCCGACGCCGTCGAGGGCGGTCAGCTCGGCGAAGAGCGGGAAGAGGACGGTGGGGCGGCTCATGGCCGGCGGAGTGTGCCGCGGGACGGCGCTCAGGGGAAGCCGAGCTGGCGGCGGATGCGCTCGGGCGTGACGCCTTCGGCGCGGAGGGTGGCGAGGGCGCGGGCGTCGTCGCGCTTGGCGAGGCGGCGGCCGGAGGCGTCGCGGATCAGGCGGTGGTGGTGCCAGACCGGGACGGGGAGGCCGAGGAGGTGCTGGAGGAGGCGGTGGAGCGGCGTCGCCTCCCAGAGGTCGGCGCCGCGGACGACGTGGGTGATGCCCTGGCGGGCGTCGTCGACGACGACGGCGAGGTGGTAGGCGGTGCCGATGTCGCGGCGGGCGAGGACGACGTCGCCGAGAGGCGTGGGGTCGGCCGGGTGGGTGCCGGGGTGGAGGGGGCCGGTCTCGGTGAACTCGAGCGGGCCGGCGAGGGCCAGGGCGCGGGCGAGGTCGAGGCGGATGGCGTCGCCGGGGGCGGCGTCCGACATGGGGCGGTGGCGGCAGGTGCCGGGGTAGAGGGGGCTGGGCGCATTCTCCTGCGGGGCGGAGAGGGCGGCGCGGATGTCGGCGCGGGTGCAGCGGCAGGGGTAGGTGAGGCCGAGGGCGGCGAGGCGGTCGAGGGCCCGCGCGTAGCGTGGGAGGTGGTCGGACTGGCGGAGGACGGGCTCGGGCCAGGAGAGGCCGAGCCAGGCGAGGTCGGCGAGGATGGCGGCCTCGTGCTCGGGGCGGCAGCGGGTGCGGTCGATGTCCTCGATGCGGAGGAGGAAGGTGCCGTCCTGTCGGCGGGCGAGGTCGGCCGCGGTCAGGGCCGAGAAGGCGTGGCCGAGGTGGAGCGGGCCGGTCGGCGACGGGGCGAAGCGGGTGCGCAGGGGTCAGCCGTCGCGGGGGAGGCGGGCGCGGCGGTCCTCGCGAGCCTGGTAGATCAGGATCCAGGCCAGCAGGATGAACATCGGATGGGTGAGGCCGCCCGAGAAGATGAGCGCCGGGACCCAGACGAGGAAGGTCACGATGGCGACGAACGGGCGGCCGGCGATGAGGATCGACAGCGGCGGCAGGAAGAGGGCGAGGACGTAGTTCATGGCCGGGAAATAGGGAGGGTCGAGCGGCGGCACAAGGCGCGCGGGCGGCGCATGCGGCCTTTCGAGCGCTACCGGCGGTCGGAGATGGCCACGGTGGCGGCGCCGGCGCGTCGTTGACGAGGGGCGCGCCGCAGGTCTCTGCCTCTCACGCGCCGAACCTCGGCTCGGGAATTCCCGTGATCCCGAGCCCGGTGATGGCGAGGAGGCTGCCGCGCAGCACGCCGTCGCCGGGAAACCGGGGCAGCGGCGGCTTGGCCATCGAGGTCACGAAGAGGATGTCGAGGTTCGGGCCGCCGAACATCACGCTCGTCACCTTCCTGACCGGCATCTCGATCTCGCGCTCGAGCTTGCCGTCCGGGGTGTAGCGCATGATCTTGCCGTCGTAGACCTGCGCGTTCCAGAGGCAGCCCTCGGCGTCGACGGTCGAGCCGTCGGCCGCCCCGCCGCGCGAGGTGTCGATCTTCACGAAGGTGCGCCGGTTCGAGACGTTGCCGGTCGCCTGATCGTAGTCGTAGGCCCAGATCTCCCCCGACCAGCTGTCGGCGAAGTAGAAGGTGTCGCCGTCCGGGCTCCAGCAGGGGCCGTTGGAGACGATGATGCCGGTGTCGAGGGTGTGGACGGAGAAGTCGGGGTCGAGGCGGTAGAGGGTGCCGTTCGGGCCGCTCTCCTGGGTGTCCATCGAGCCGGCGACGAAGCGCCCCTGCTTGTCGACCTTGCCGTCGTTGAGGCGGTTGGCGTCGCGGCCGGGCTCGGGGTCGTGGATGAGCTCGACCTCGCCGGTCCGGAAGTCGAGGGCGTGGAAGCCGCGGGCCAGCGAGACGATCGCGCCCTCGCCGTCCTTGCGCAGCGCCATCGAGCCGATCTTCATCGGCACGTCCCAGGCGCGGATCTCGCGCCCGTCGTGGGTGGCGCGGAAGACCCGGCCGTCGAAGCTGTCGATCCAGTAGAGCCGTTCCTGCTCCACGTCCCAGAGCGGACCCTCGCCGAGGGTGGTCTTCACGTCGACGACGACGTCGATCTGCATGGGCATTCCTCCGGTCGGGCACGGTCCGGGCACGCGTGCCCGGAGGGGTCGTGCCTTGATTTCATTGAAGTATCGGTTCAGACGGTAACCACATTTCAACCTGTGTTAACGCGGTTCAGAAGGCCACCGCGTCGCCACCCTTGAGCGCGAGGATGGTGCGGGCCTCGTCGGGGGTGGCGACCTCGAGGCCGAGCCCCTCGATGATCTTGCGGGCGAGGGCGACCTGTTCGGCGTTGGATTTCGCCAGCCGGCCGCGGCCGGCCCAGAGGCTGTCCTCGAGGCCGACGCGGATGTTGCCTCCGAGGGCGGCGGCCTGGGCGGCGATGCGCAGCTGGCTGGCGCCGGCGCCGAGGACGGACCAGCGGAACTGGTCGCCGAACAGGCGGTCGGCGGTGCGCTTCATGTGGGCGACGTCCTCGGGGTGGGTGCCGATGCCGCCGAGCAGGCCGAAGACGGACTGGACGAAGAAGGGCGGCTTCACCAGGCCGCGGTCGGCGAAATGGGCGAGGTTGTAGAGGTGGGCGATGTCGTAGCACTCGAACTCGAAGCGGGTGCCGTTGTCGTAGCAGGTGGCGAGGATGTACTCGATGTCCTTGAAGGAGTTGCGGAAGACGAGGTCGCGGGTCGCCTCGAGGTGGGGGCGCTCCCAGTCGAACCGGAACGAGTCGAACTTCTCGGCGAGGTGGTAGAGGCCGAAGTTGATCGAGCCCATGTTGAGGGAGGCGACCTCGGGCTTGAAGGTGGCGGCCGGGAGGACGCGCTCCTCGACGCGCATGTAGGGGCTGCCGCCGGTCGTGATGTTGATGGCGGCGTTCGTCCCCTGCTTGATGCGGGGGAGAAAGCGGGCGAAGGCTTCGGGCGTCTGGTCGGGCTTGCCGGTCTCGGGGTCGCGGGCGTGCAGGTGGAGGATGGCGGCGCCGGCCTCGGCGGCGGCGATCGCCTCCGTGGCGATCTGGTCGGGGGTGATCGGCAGATAGGGCGACATGGTGGGGGTGTGGATCGCCCCGGTCACGGCGCAGGTGATGATGACCTTGCCCCTGTCGGTGCGGCCGCTGCCCTTGCGTGTGGTCCCGGTCATTTGCCGAACTCCTTGTCGGATGCGCGCTTGTGGGCGGCGAGCGCCATGAGGCGGCGGTCGCGCCAGACCTGGCGGCCGGCGAGGCCGGCCTCGGGGAGGCGGGAGCGGCGTTCGGCCTCGACGCGGTCGAGGACCGGGCCGGCCCAGTCGGCGCGGTGCTGCATCTGCGGGAAGAGGTTGGAATAGATCGACTGGTAGCGGGTGACGTAGTCGCGCACCCCGCCGGGGGCGTTGAGGTCGATGGTCTCGAAGGGGCCCATGAAGGACCAGCGCAGCGCGAGGCCGTCGCGGATGCCGATGTCGATGTCCTCGGTGCTGGCGTAGCCCGCGTCGACCAGGCGGAAGGCCTCCTCGAGGAGGGCGCCCTGCAGGCGGTTCATGATGAAGCCGTCGAGCTCGCGCTGCATGACGAGGGGTGCGTGGCCGGCGGCGACGAGGAGGGCGCGGGTGCGCTCGACGACCTCGGGCGCGGTCCAGGGGGCGGGGACGACCTCGGCCGCCGGGATGAGGTAGGGCGGGTTGATCGGGTGGACGACGAGGCAGCGGGCGCGGCCGGGGAGCGCCTCGGTGAAGGCCGAGGGCAGGATGGCGGAGGTGGAGCTGGCGAGGACGGCATCGGGAGGGGCGGCGGCGTCGAGCTCGGCGAAGACGGCGCGCTTCACCTCGAGGCGCTCGGGCGTGTTCTCCTGGACGTGGGCGACGCCCTCGAGCGCCCGGGCGAGGTCGGGGACGGGCGTGATGCGGGCCAGGACGGCGGCGGAGGGCTGGCCGTTCAGCAGATCGTTGGCGGCGAGGTCGCCGAGGATGGCCTCGATGAAGGCGAGGGCGGCGGGCGGGGCGGCGGGGTCGCGATCCCAGAGCGCGACATCGTGGCCGGCGCGGGGGAACAGGCGGGGCGACGGGCCTGTAGCTCAATGGTTAGAGCTGGCCGCTCATAACGGCTAGGTTGGGGGGTCGAGTCCCTCCG
>NZ_CALLYO010000489.1 GCF_937858865.1 uncultured Amaricoccus sp.
GAAGCGCACGGGCTGGCCCAGCTGCAGCGCGAAGCGCCGGCCGGCCAGCGTCAGCTCGACGCGGAGGCGATCTTCTCCTTCAGGTCGGCCTCGAAGGCCTCGACGTTGTCCTTGTCGATGACCTTGGTCGGCACGATGATCAGCCCGTCCTCGGGGATCATCGACTTGTCGCCGCCGAGGTAGGCCGCCATCAGCTTCATGCCCTGGTAGCCCCATTCGAACGGCTGCTGCACCACGGTGCCGGCGAAGGAGCCGTCCTTGACCGCGCCGAGGGTGATCGGATCCTCGTCGAAGGCGATGACGGTGATCTCGCCCACCTTGCCGGCCGCCTGCAGCGCCTCGTAGATCTTCGGCGAGTTGTAGGAATAGAAGCCGACCATGCAGGTGATCTCGGGGTTGGCGGCCAAGACGTCGTCGACGTTCGAGCGCGCCTTGGCGAAGTCGACGTCGTCGCCCCGCACGTCGACGAGCTCGATCCCGGTGCCCTCGACCGCCTGGCGGAAGCCGGCGATGCGCTCGACCGCGTTGTCGGCGCCGAGGAAGCCGACGAAGCCCATGCACTTGCCGCCGTCGGGCAGCGCCTTCTTGGCGATCTCGCCGGCCTGCACGCCGGCGTCGGTGTTCGACGAGCCGAGGTAGGCGATGCGGTTCGACTGCGGCGCGTCCGAGTCGGTGGTGAAGAGCGGGATCTGCGCGGCGATCCGGTTGAAGGCGTCGGTCGATGTCTTCGGATCGACCGAGGAGATCATGATCGCGTCGGTGCCGGCGGCGACGAGATCGTCCATCAGCGCGTTCTGCAGCGCCGCGGTGCCCTGGGCCGGATAGCGGAACTGGGTCTCGTAGCCGTCGCCGAGCTCCGCCTGCGCCTTCTTCACCCCGGCCTCGGCCAGTTTCCAGAAGTCGGAGGCGGCATTCACCACGAAGGCCATCTGCTTGACCTCCTGCGCCTGCGCCGCGCAGGCGAACGCCAGCGAGCCGGCGAGGGCGGTCATGACGATACGCTTCATTCGATTCCTCCCGTGCTGTCGGGCCCGCCTCTTGTCTCGGCGCGGGCCGCGGCCGCCGGTGCTGCGGTCGGCCGCCGTCATGCTAATATCAGGACCGCCGCGAATGCAACGTATAAGTAACGTTGACATATCAAGTTGATAATGTTGATAATAACGATGAACGCCACGAAAGGCAAAAAAGTGAAGGGCGGCAGGAGGATAGTCGCAGACCCAGCTGACGCCGGCCGCCCCCGGGAGGGAGGGGCGCCGACGATGATGGACGTGGCGCTGGCGGCGGGGGTCTCGCAGACCACCGTGTCGCTGGTGCTGAACAACGCCCTCGGGGCGCGGCTCTCCACCGCGACCCGGCAGCGGGTGCGCGAGGCGGCGCGCGAGCTCGGCTACAAGCTGCCGCGCCGCGGCCCGGCCGCGCCGCATTCGGTCGGCTCGCGGGTGATCGGCTTCGTCTCGGACGAGATCTCGACCGACCCCTGGTGCGCGCTGCAGCTCGACGGCGTGCGGGAGCGGGCCTGGGAGAACGGGCTGATCGTGGCGGCCGGGGTCTACCACAGCGACGAGGCGCTCGAGCGGGCGGTCCTCGAGCAGACGCTCGGCCAGCCGCTCGTCGGGCTCATCTACGGCACCATCCTCACCCGGCGGATCCGGCCGCGGCCGCAGTTCTACCAGGTGCCGACGGTGCTGCTCAACTGCAGCGTGCCGGATCATTCGGTCGCCTCGGTGGTGCCGGGCGAACTGCTCGGCGGCTATGTCGCCACGCTGCACCTGATCCGGGCCGGCCACCGCCGGATCGCGCATATCCACGGCCAGTCCTGGACCGACCCCTCGCGCGACCGGCTGAGCGGCTACCGGCGGGCGCTGGCCGAGCACGACATCCTGTTCGACCCCGACCTCGTCCGCCCCGGCAACTGGGAGCCGCCGACCGGCTACGAGGGCACCATGGCGCTCATGGACCTGCCCGACCCGCCGACGGCGATCTTCGTCGCCAGCGACATGATGGCGGTCGGCTGCTACGACGCCTTGAAGGAGCGCGGCCTGCGCATCCCGGAGGACGTCTCGGTCGTCGGCTACGACGACCGCGAGATCGCGCAGTTCATGCGCCCGCCGCTCACCACGGTGATCCTGCCGCACCACGAGATGGGGCTGCAGGCGGCGGCGACGCTGATCGACGGGCAGATCCGCCCGGAGGGCCGGCAGCCGCAGATCAAGGTCGAATGCACGCTGGTCGAGCGGCAGTCGGTCCGCCCGCCGGCGCCGGAGCGGCTCGGGCGGGCGCTGCTGGCTCAGCGGTAGAAGACGTTCCCGCCGAAGGTGCCGACGCGCGGGCGGGTCTTGAACCAGCCGGGCGCGACGCGCGCCGAGTGGAAGAAGAGCGCGCCGCCCGTGATATCGGGTGCGCCGCTCAGCACCGTCTCGGCCACCTTGAAGGCCCGTGCGCGCGAGCCCGGTTCGGCCAGTGCGTCGGAGTGGCCGTCGCAGCGGTAGGAGAACTGGCAGCCGTCGCCGACGACGCCGCAGATCGAGTTGGGGAAGGCGGGCGCCTGCGCCCGGTTCACCACCACGTGGGCGACCGCCGACTCGCCGACCGGCCCGGTGCCGCGCGCCTCGAAGTAGACCGCCTCGGCCAGGCACGACAGGTCGCGCTCGCTCGGCGCGGCGCGGGCGACCTCGGGCGCGGCCGCATCGGGCGCGCTGCGCGACATCTGCATGGCCTGCGGGGTCTGGGCGCAGTTGGCGACGACGAGGGCGGAGGCGAGGAGGGCTGCGGCGCGGAGGAGGGGTCGCACTTTGGGCGGATCCGGGGCTGTTGAGGGGAGCCCCAAAGTGGCAAACCGCGCGGCAGCAAGTCCATGAGTAGAAATCGGATCGGCGGATTCCCGCCACGCGACAAGACTTGATGCGCGCGGACGCCTGCTTCACTGTCGCGGCTCCAGCCTTTCTCGGGCTTCCGCGTCGCACTTCGGGAGGTACGCTTGGCCGAGGCCTCGAGCCGTCTCGCCGTTACCGCGCTGATCGGCAATGCGGCGCTGGCGGCCGCCAAGTACGTCGTCGCCGCCTTCAGCGGCTCGGGGGCGCTGTTCGCCGAGGCGGTGCATTCGAGCGTCGACACCTGCAACGAGGCGCTGCTGCTGCTCGGGATCCAGCGCAGCGAGCGGTCGGCGGATCCGGGTCACCATTTCGGGCAGGCGAGGGAGATCCACTTCTGGTCCTTCGTGGCGGCGATCCTCGTCTTCGGGATCGGGGCGGGGGTCGCGATCTCGAAGGGCATCGAGAGGCTGGAGGCGCCGGTCGCCCTGCAGCGGGTCGGCTGGATCTACCTCGTCCTGGCCGTGGCGCTCGCCTTCCAGCTCGGCAGCTGGATCGCCGCCTGGCGGCGCATCGGCGCCGCCGGCACCGGCCGGCCGCTCCTCGCCGCGCTGCGCGAGGCGAAGGATCCGGCGCTCTTCCCGCTCGTCTTCGCCGACACCGCCGGCATCGCCGGGCTCCTCGTCGCCCTGGCCGGGGTCTTCTGCAGCGACCGGCTCGGCTGGCTGTGGGCGGACGGGATGGCGGCCCTCGCGGTCGGCGGCATCCTGGCGCTGGCCGCGGTCATGCTGCTGATCGAGACGCGGAGCTTCTTCGTGGCCGAGGCGACCGAGCCGCACATCGTCGAGGACATCATGGGCGTGGCCGGGCGGGCAGCCTTCGTGAACGGGGTCAACGAGGTCCGCACCATGCAGTTCGGCCCCTCGGACATCCTGGTGAACCTGAGCGTCGACGTCCGCGACCATCTCACGGCGGGGGAGGTCGAGCGCGGCATCGCGGTGCTGGAGGCCGAGCTCCGCGCCCGGCATCCGGGGATCAGCCGCGTCTTCATCGAGATCCAGGCCGGCGACGGCCCGGGAGAGGAAGGGAGGGAGTGATGGCGCATCGCAGCCGGCTGGCCGGGTTCATCATCGATTGCCGCACCGACGATCTCGCGGGCGCGGCCCGCTTCTGGGCGGCGGCGCTCGGCGACCGCGCGGTGCGCCCGCCGGAAGGCAGGTACGTGACGCTCGCGCCGCAGGCGGGGCTGC
>NZ_CALLYO010000490.1 GCF_937858865.1 uncultured Amaricoccus sp.
GCCCGGGCCGAAGGGGCTACGAACATCGTCCTCTCGAACCCTTTACCCGACGGATGATCAACCCTCGAAAGGAAGCTCTCGACCGCATAGGCAAGTTTTCACTGGGTGGCAAACGGAATCCCTTTCTGTGGTAACTGGGGGCGTGGCGCCGGCGTGCTGTTGTGTCATGGAGGTGAGGTGAATCGGGAGATATCGATGCGGGATGCGGACGCGCGCCCCCCCGTTCGGCAGTGGCGCATCCATCTCGGGGCGCACAAGACCGCGACCTCGCATCTCCAGGAGACGCTGGCGGCGGTGCGCGACGATCTTGCAGGGCAGGGGGTCGACTTCATCCCGAACCCGCTGGTGCGTCAGCGGGATCTGGCGCGGACGCTGTCGGAGCGGCGGCCGATCGCCCGGTTGCCGGTCGTCGGGCGCGCGTGTATGCGCGCCGCGATCGAGGCGGCGATGGCGCCGCTCAGGGCGGGGCCAGAGGTCGTGGTGCTCTCGGAGGAGAACATCGTCGGGATGCCCGATCATATGCTCGAGCTGCCCTGCTATCCGCAGGCGGAGCGCAACGTCAGCCGGCTCGCGAGCCTCGCGGGGCGGGCGGAGGTCGTCTTCTTCCTCTCGATCCGCAGCTACGACACGCTCCTCCCCTCGGCCTATGTCGAGACGCTGAAGCATGCGCCGCCGCCGCCGGGCGGCTTCCGGGAGGCGGTGGCGGCGCTGCTTTCCGGCTCGTCGGGCTGGTTCGACCTCGCCTCGCGGATCCGCGCCGCGGCACCCGCCATCCCCTTGCGGATCTGGCGGCAGGAGGACTATCGCGCCAATGCCCGGGCGATCATGGAGGCGGTCTGCGGCCGTGCGCTGGTGCCGCTGCCGGAGATCTCCGATCCCACCTGGACCCGCTCGCCCTCGGCGGGCGCGGTCGCGGCGGCCGAGGCGCTGCCGCGGGATCTCCCGCGCGCCGAGCGGCTGGCGCGGGTCCGCAGGATCTTCGCCGCCGGCGAGCCCGGCGCCGACCCCTTTCGGCCGTTCGGCGCGGCGGAGCGCCGGCAGTTGCGCGCCCGGTACGAGGCGGACCTCGAGCGCATCGCGCGAGTCCATCCCGATGTGCTGATGCGCTTCGAGCCAA
>NZ_CALLYO010000491.1 GCF_937858865.1 uncultured Amaricoccus sp.
TCGAGATCCGCGCGGTGCACTTCCGCCGCGACGAGCCCTACCGGCTGACCTCCGGGCTGGCCTCGCCGGTCTATATCGACTGCCGCAAGCTCATCTCCTATCCGGCGGTGCGGGCGGCGCTGATGGACTTCGCCTGCGCCAAGCTGCTGCGCGACGCCGGCTTCGCCCGGTTCGACGCCGTGGCGGGCGGCGAGACGGCGGGGATACCGTTCGCGGCCTGGATCGCCGAGCGGATGGGGCTGCCGATGCTCTACGTGCGCAAGAAGCCGAAGGGCTTCGGGCGCGACGCGCAGATCGAGGGCGCCATGGCCGAGGGGGCGCGCATCCTGCTGGTCGAGGACCTGACCACGGATGGCGGCTCGAAGCTCCGCTTCGCCGAGGCGATCCGCGCCGCCGGGGGCGAGGTGGCGCATACCTTCGTCGTCTTCTTCTACGGCATCTTCCCGCAGACCGAGGGGGCGCTGGCCGGGCATGGCCTGAAGCTCCACTATCTCGCCACCTGGCGCGACGTGCTGGCCGAGGCGCGGGCGGGCGGGCACTTCGACGCGGCGACGCTCGGCGAGGTCGAGGCCTTCCTGAGCGCCCCGCTCGACTGGTCGGCGGCGCACGGCGGCGCGACCGAGGTGGTAAGCTAGGCGCCGGGACGTGCGTCGCGCAGGCGTACGCCGCTGCGCCGCCTGGCCGTGCCCGCAGCAGGCCCTCCGATCGGGCGCCCGTGATGGCGCGCATTGCATTTGGCGTCCTCGATCCGCGTAACCCTCTGGCCATCTCCCTTTCGGCGAGTTGAAATACTCGCATCGGTGGAGGAGAATCACATGGGCTGGTCCTTTCGTTGGATTCTCAGCTGGGATGAGGTCTTCGATCCTGGCAACGTGGCTGATTGGCTGGTGCCATTTCAGCCTGCAAGCGGGGCCTTCGCGTCACCCTTCATGCATCCCGATTTCGCCCGCGCATGGCTTGCGGCCGTGGGCGGACCGGACGCCTTCGACCCTTACTTCCTGCAGGCCGCCTCTTCAGACGGGCGGAAGGCACTCTGGCTGATGGTCCGCCCGAAGCCTTCATGGCAGCAGGGCTACGTCCGCAGCCTCGTGCCGATCGGTTCGCCGGTGCCGCCGCACGGGCATCGCTCGAGGCTCGCCGCCTATTACGAGCCCATCTTCACGCGCGGTCCGCTCGACGCCGACGAAGGCGCAGGATTCTGGGGCACCCTCCTGGACGAACTCGAAGACATGTCCGGCAACGACTTCGACGCCTTCTCGATCCACCGTTTCCGGGCCGGATGCGTCGGGTCGCCGCGCGGTGCGGAGCCGCACACGATCGCCCCCTACCTGAGACTGTCGCCGTATCGCGATGCCGACAGCTATCTCCGGGCGCGAAAGGCGCGGGTGCGAAGCGCCATCCGGCGCCGCCTGCGCAACCTCAGCGCCGCGGGCCGGGTCGAACTCAAGGTGCACCGGCCCGATGAGGTCGAGGACGTCATCGCCTGGCTGCCGAGGATGCAAGCGGAGCGAACGCGGCGGTACGGCGCGCAGGCTCCTGCCGGCGGCTTTCTGCCGCGCATGGTCAGGCTCGGCCTGGGGGGCCGGCTCGTCCACGCCTCGACGCTGCTCCTGGACGGACGCCAGATCAGCTGGATGTTCGGCTACCTGCTGCAGGGGACCTACTACGGCTACTATCGCGCCTTCGACCCTGCCTTCGAGCGGTTCTCGCCGGGTGTGGTGCATTTCTTTCATCTGGTCGAGTGGATGTTCGACAACGGGGTGCACACCGTCGACTTCGGGATCGACGCACATCCCTACAAGGCGGAATGGACGGATGGCGAGGCCTGGGAGATCCGGAGCCTCCAGCTGAAGAGCCGGGCCGCGTCGAGTCTCGCGCGCCGCTCGGCCGCGGCGACCATCCGTCGGACGACGAAGCTCGTCGAGCGTGTCCATCTCGGTGCCATTTCGGCCTTCCTCCTGGCCAACTGAGGCGATTCCTGGGAATGCCTTGGTTGGCCGGGCGCGCCTCGTATGGGGCGTCGCTCGAGGGCGAAAAAGGGCAGCACGCGACCCGGCGGGCGCCCGCTTCCGCGGCGTGACTTCAGCAGAGAGCGAAGGTCTGGCCGTATTCGCGGGCTCCAGCGGCGGGATGCGGACCTGCTGCGGCGCTCAGCGTGCCGCCGTGTCGAGCCAGATGGTCACCGGGCCGTCGTTGACGAGGCGGACGGCCATGT
>NZ_CALLYO010000492.1 GCF_937858865.1 uncultured Amaricoccus sp.
ACCATCCCGCCGGGGCGGCCTTCGTCGCCCTCGCCGGCCCCGTCGCCATGATGCACGCCCTCGAGGTCTCGCCCGCCGCCCGCCGCCGCGGCCTCGGCGCCCGCATGACCCACGCCGCCGCCGACTGGGCGCGGCGGCAGGGGGCCGGGACCTTCGCGCTCGCCGTCACCCGCGCCAACACCCCGGCACGAACGCTCTACGCCGGCCTCGGCATGGCCGAAGCCGGCGCCTATCACTATCGCATCGCCGGCGGGTGAGGCGGCGCCGGCCCGTTAACGATGGTTTCGATCCGGTTAACAGCCGGACGTGTTATCCAATGATATCAACGACCCGACCAGGTGGGCACGCGTGCCCACCCCGTGCCCGGACGAGGAAACCCCACCGTCGCCGCGAGGAAAGCGCAACGGCGACGATGGAGCCGACCGGGCTGCCGGCCCTGCGACCGGCAGCCCCACTTGCCACTCACATCACCGGGTAACCGTAGTAGCCGCGGATGCGGCGGCCGTAGTCGGGATCGTTCCAGTCCGGCTGCTCCTCGTAGCCGTAGCTGGGCGCCCCCTCGAGCTGCTCGCGCGACACGTCGACCACATAGCCGCCGCGGGCGGTGTCGTAGGTCAGGCTCTCCCAGGGCAGCGGATGGTACTTCTCGCCGATCCCGAGGAACCCGCCGAAGGACATGATCGCATACTCGGCATGGCCGTCCTGCTTGCCGAGGACGATGTCGTCGATGGTGCCGAGATGCTCGCCCTCGGGATTGTAGACGTCCGTGCCCTTCACGGTGCTGGCGCGGATGGTGTCGTGGCTCATGGCAGTATCGGGCATGTCTTCCTCCGGGTTGGGATGGTGTGCCAGCGCAACGTCCCCCCGGGGCGGATCGTTCCTCCCCTCGCTTCGCGATTTTGTGCGGAGCGGCGCGGAACCCCCGCTAGGGGCAGGGCCAGCCGTCGGGCCCCATGCCGCGGAAATGCTCCGCCATGAAGTCGATGAAGACCCGGAGCTTCGGCTGCGGAAAGCGCCCCTGCGGATGCACGGCGTAGACGCCGAGGATCTCGGCCGGCCGGTCGGGCAGGACCTCGACGAGCCGCCCCTCCGTCAGCGCGTCCCCCAGCATGAAGGAGGGCAGCTGCGCGATCCCGAGCCCGGCCTCGGCCGCCCGCATCAGCGCCTCGCCGTTGTTGACCGTGAGCCGCCCGCCCACCCGGACCTGCCGCTCCTCGCCGCTCGGCCCGCGCAGGCGCCAGAAGTTGCCGCTCGAGAGCTGCGAATAGTGCAGCAGCCGGTGCTCGCTCAGGTCGTCGATCGCCCGCGGCGTCCCCGCCTCGGCCAGATAGCCCGGCGCCGCGGCGATCACCGTGCGCGTCGTGGCGAGCTTCCGCGCCTTGAGCGAGCTGTCGGCCAGGATGCCGATGCGGATCGCGAGGTCGAACCCCTCGGCGACCAGCTCGACGAAACGGTCGTCGAGCACCATGTTCACGTCGACCTCGGGGTAGCTGCAGAGGAACTTCGCCACCGCCGGCGCCACCTGCGCGACGCCGAAGCTCACCGGCGCCGAGATGCGCAGCGACCCCCGCGGCGTCGCCTGCATGGCGGTCACCATGCTGTCGGCCTCGCCGGCCTCGGCCAGCACCACCCGCGCCCGGTCGTAGTAGGCGAGCCCCACCTCCGTCGGGCTGACCCGCCGGGTGGTGCGGTTGAGCAGCCGCGCCCCGAGCCGCGCCTCGAGCGCCGAGACGTGCTTCGAGATCGCCGACTTCGACATGTCCATCTTGCGCGCCGCCTCGGTGAAGCCGCCGTGGTCAACGACCCGGACGAAGGCCTCCATCTCGGTCAGCCGGTCCATTCCGCGCGCCGCCCTGCCTGCATCAGCCGCCCGACGCTAGGCGCGCGCCCCCCGCGCTGTCAAACGCCGAGCGGATGCGCTCAGCGGACGGGGCAGCTCTGCAGCTGGACCTCGTAGAGCGTCGCCCAGGCCTCCACGTCGCGGGCGACCGGCGGCAGCCAGGCCTTCTTGCGGTAGCTGCCGCGGGCGAAGCCGGCCTTGCCCTCGTGATAGGCGAGATACTGGTTGTAGGTGTCGCGCAGCGGGACGCCGTTCACCTGGCTGTTGGTGCTCATGTACCAGCCGATGAAGTCGGACGAGTCGGCGAAGTCCGACCGGTCGGCGCGCCGGCGCCCGGTGTCCCGCATGTAGCCCTCCCAGGTCCCGTCGATCGCCTGGGCATAGCCGTAGGCGCTCGAGCGGGGCACCTCGCGCGAGAACCAGCCGCTGCCGATGCGCTTGGTCGGCCGCGCATCGTGCTGGAAGCTCGATTCCCGGGCGATGGTGGCGAGCTGCACCGAGACCGGAACGCCCCATTTCTCCTCGGTGCGCTTCATGGCCTGGAACCACTTCGGCCGCTCCGTCTGCATGCGGCAGGCATCGACCACCGTGCTCGGCGGCTTGTCGTGCCCGGAGCATGCGCCGAGGAGCGCAACCATGACGAAAAGGGCGAGCCGTCGCCCGCGTGCCTGACCTGCCTTCATCTCAACTGCTCGCGTGTCTTGCCGCACGTCGTCTGTCGACTATGCCAGATCCGCCGCGTCCGGCCAAGCAGAAGTCACGGACAATGCGAGGCAAAGCCGGAACGCGCCGGCGACAGCCCGCCGGAGCGTCGCCGCCGCGGCCGGTGCGGCAGATATGTCGCACTTCTCGCCCGCAGTGGCCGCGGCGCACCAGCCCGCCTTGCGGATTTGTGGACAGCAAGCCGGTCGAGCGATATTATCGCAACGTGGTGGTTCTCGGGGTGTACGAGAATGTTGCGCGTTTCGGCAAAGTTCGCTCTTGGTCAGGTGGTCCGCCACCGGGTTCATCCGTTCCGCGGCGTGATCTTCGACGTCGACCCTACGTTCAACAACACGAACGAGTGGTGGGAATCGATTCCGGAGGAGAGCCGCCCCCGCAAGGACCAGCCCTTCTATCACCTGCTCGCCGAGAACGAGACCACCTATTACGTGGCCTACGTCTCGGAGCAGAACCTCGTCTGCGACGACTCGGGCGATCCCGTCGATCATCCCGAGGTGTCGGCCATGTTCGGCGCCCTGCGCGAGGGTGGCCGCTACGACCTCGACGGCCACCTGCACTGACGCGACAGCTGCTGGCCGGTCGTTAGCCATCGCCCGGCGGCCGGCTTGCCAAAGCTCCCGGGCCCCGGCATGGTGGGCGCCATCATGATCGCCGGCGCCGAGATCGCACAGTTCCCGAGCCTTCCCGACACGGTCGCCTTCCACCGCACCGAGCTTTCCGCCATCCTCGGCATCTACGGTCGCGCCGTCGCCGCCGGCATCTGGCGCGACTACGGCATCTCGATGCTGCGCGACGCGGCGGTCTTCTCGATCTTCCGCCACAGCGCCGAGCACCCGATCTACCGCATCGAGAAGCGCCCCCGCCTCGCCGCGCGGCAGGGCGAATATTCGGTCATCGCCATGGACGGCCGCATCCTGCGCCGCGGCTCCGACCTCCGCCAGGTGCTCCGCGTCCTCGAGAAGGCGCTGATCCGCGCCGTCTGACGCGGGCGGGAACGCAAACGAAAGGGCCCGGACTTTCGTCCGGGCCCCCCCGATCCCGTCCCGGCCTATTCGGCGGTGAGCAGCCGCGGCTTCCTGGCGGTGATCCTCGGCGTCGCCGCCGGCTCGATCTTCAGCACAATGTCGCCGTTCTGCACCAGGACCTGCACGATGCCGCCCTTGGCGAGCTTGCCGAAGAGGAGCTCCTCCGCCAGCGGCTTCTTGATGTGTTCCTGGATCACCCGGCCGAGCGGGCGGGCGCCCATCTTGTCGTCGTAGCCCTTGTCGGCCAGCCACTCCGCCGCCTCCGGCGAGAGCTCGATCTGGACGTTGCGGTCCATCAGCTGCGCCTCCAGCTGGAGGACGAACTTCTCCACCACCTGCAGGATCACCTCCTTCGGCAGCGCCGAGAAGCTGATGACCGCATCGAGCCGGTTGCGGAACTCCGGCGTGAACATCCGCTCGACCGCCGCCGTGTCCTCGCCCTCGCGCCGCGACCGCCCGAAGCCGAGCGCGTTCTGCGCCTGCTCCTGCGCCCCCGCGTTCGAGGTCATGATCAGGACGACGTTGCGGAAGTCGACCGTCCGGCCGTTGTGGTCGGTGAGCTTGCCGTTGTCCATCACCTGCAACAGGATGTTGTAGACGTCCGGATGCGCCTTCTCCATCTCGTCGAGCAAGAGCACGCAGTGCGGATGCTGGTCCACCCCGTCGGTCAGCAGCCCGCCCTGGTCGAAGCCGACATACCCCGGCGGCGCGCCGATCAGCCGGCTGACCGTGTGCTTCTCCATATACTCCGACATGTCGAAGCGCAGCAGCTCGACGCCGAGCTGCTCGGCGAGCCGCTTGGCCACCTCGGTCTTGCCGACGCCGGTCGGGCCGGTGAAGAGGTAGTTGCCGATCGGCTTCTCCGGCTCGCGCAGGCCCGCACGGCTCAGCTTGATCGCCGAGGCCAACGCCTCGATCGCCTTGTCCTGGCCGAAGACCACCCGCTTCAGCGACTTCTCCAGATCCTTCAGCACCTCGGCATCGTCCTTGGAGACGTTCTTCGGCGGGATGCGCGCGATCTTCGCCACCACCGCCTCGATCTCCTTCGAGGTGATCGTCTTCCGCCGCCGGCTCTCCGGCAGCAAGTGCTGCGCCGCGCCGGCCTCGTCGATCACGTCGATCGCCTTGTCCGGCAGCTTGCGGTCGTGGATGTAGCGCGCCGACAGATCCACCGCCGAACGGATCGCGTCGGTGGTGTAGCGCACCTCGTGATGGTCCTCGAAATAGGGCTTCAGCCCCTTCAGGATCTTGAAGGCATCCTCGATCGTCGGCTCGTTCACGTCGATCTTCTGGAACCGCCGCGCCAGCGCCCGGTCCTTCTCGAAGTGCTGCCGGTATTCCTTGTAGGTCGTCGAGCCCATGCAGCGCAGCGTCCCCGACTGCAAGGCCGGCTTCAGCAGGTTCGACGCGTCCATCGCGCCGCCCGAGGTCGCCCCCGCGCCGATGACGGTATGGATCTCGTCGATGAAGAGGATCGCGTTCGGATGGTTCTCGAGCTCCTTCATCACGGCCTTGAGCCGCTCCTCGAAGTCGCCCCGGTAGCGCGTGCCCGCGAGCAGCGCCCCCATGTCGAGCGAGAAGATCGTCGTCTCGGCCAGGACCGCCGGCGTCTCGCCGTCGACGATCTTGCGCGCCAGCCCCTCGGCGATCGCCGTCTTGCCGACGCCGGGATCGCCGACGAGCAGGGGATTGTTCTTCCGCCGCCGGCAGAGGACCTGGATGCACCGCTCGACCTCCAAGTCACGGCCGATCAGCGGATCCACGTCCCCCCGGCGCGCCTTGTCATTCAGGTCGACACAGTATTTCTGCAACGCGGTCTCCTCGGTTTCCTTCGCCCCCTGGTTCTGCGCTTTCGTCTCGGGCGCTGCCTCCGCACCCTTCACCGGACGTGCCTCGCCGTAGGACGGATCCTTGGCGACGCCGTGGCTGATGTAGTTCACTGCGTCGTAGCGGGTCATGTCCTGCTCCTGCAGGAAATACGCCGCATGGCTCTCGCGTTCCGCGAAGATCGCCACGAGAACGTTTGCGCCCGTCACTTCCGAGCGACCGGAGCTCTGCACGTGGATCGCGGCACGCTGGATCACCCGCTGGAAGCCGGTGGTCGGCGCGGCCTCCGACCCTTCGATGTCGGAGATGAGCGCGTCGAGCTCCTCGTCGAGGAAGGCGACGATCGTCTTCCTCAGCTTCTCGATGTCGACGCCGCAGGCCTTCATCACCCGCGCGGCGTCGGGCTCGTCGGTCAGTGCCAGAAGGAGATGCTCAAGCGTCGCCAGCTCGTGCTTGCGCTGATTGGCCTGCCCGAGCGCGTTGTGGATTGCGGCTTCGAGGGTACTCGAGAAAGAGGGCATAATCCGCGTCCTTCCGGTCTGAACTCACCGGCTGTGGTGGGCCGGCGCGGGCAATGGACTGAGTGTTACCCGTCACCTGTTAAACTTCGGTTTTATCCATCGCGCTTCAAGGCCAGTATGCCACCCTTTGGCTGAAGCGCAAAAAGAATGCAGTGACGGGGTTCACACATGACGGCGATTCCCGGGCCCCTGCTCAGAATGCGTCCTTCCTGCGCCGCACCTCGGCGAAGACCTGGGCATCGGGCGAATTCTCCAGCCCCAGCCGGGACTTGAAATCCGCCTCCCGCACCCGCAGGAACGGGTTCGTCCGCCGCTCGAGATCGAGCCGTGCCGGCACCGTCGGCTCCCCCCGCGCGCGCATCGCCGCAATCTCCGCGGCGCGTGTCCTCAGCGCCACATTCTCCCCGTCCACCGTCAGCGCGAAGCGCGCGTTCGATTCCGCATACTCATGTCCCGAATAGACCAGCGTCGCGTCCGGCAGCGCCGCCATCCGGCTCAGGCTCTCCCACATCTCGTCCGCCGTCCCCTCGAAGACCCGCCCGCAGCCCATCACCATCAGGCTGTCCGCCGAGAAGAGCGCGCCCGCCTCGGCGAAATAGTAGGCGACATGCCCGACCGTATGCCCCGGCACGTCCAGCACCTCGGCGACGCTCCCGCCCAGCGCCACCGCGTCGCCCGGCCCCACCTCCACGTCGAGCCGCGGCAGCCGCGCCCTGTCGGCCCGGTTGCCGACAACCTTCGCCCCGCCGCGCAGCGCGTCGACCGCCTGGATGTGGTCGGCGTGATGATGCGTGATGAGGATGAGGTCGAGCATCCAGTTCCGCTTGGCCAGCTCGGCCTCGATCGGCCCCGCCTCCGGCGCGTCCACGAGCCCCACCCGGCCGCTCGCCGCGTCGCGCAGGAGATAGGCGTAATTGTCGCGGAGGCAAGGGACGGTGACGATCTCGAGCGGCATGGCTTTCTCCCCGGGGACGCTTCCCCCGCAGAGCATAGCGCCCCGCCCGGCACATTCCACGCGCGGCGGCCGCGGCGGCACGGCGTTCCGCCGTTGGCGCTCCCGCGGATTGTCGGCTAGGCTCGCGCCCATGCATCTCGACGTGCTCGACCTGCGCGCCTTCTACTACCGGACCCCGCTCGGCCGTTCGGCGCAGCGGCTGCTGCAGGAGGCCGTCCGCGGCCTCTGGCCCGACACCCGCGCCCTCTCGGTGGTCGGCTACGGCTTCGCAGCGCCGTTCCTGCGCCCCTTCCTGAAGGACGCCGCGCGGGTCCTCGCGCTCATGCCCGGCCCGCAGGGGGTGATGCCCTGGCCGGCGGCCGAGCCCAACCGCAGCGTGCTCTGCGAGGAGATCCGCTGGCCGATCGAGGCGGCGACCGTCGACCGCCTCATCGTCGCCCACGGCCTCGAGACCAGCGACCGGCCGGAGGCGCTCTTCTCCGAGATCTGGCGCGTGCTGGCGCCGGGCGGCCGGGTCATCTTCATCGTCCCCAACCGCTCCGGCCTCTGGGCGCGACGCGACGTCACCCCCTTCGGCTACGGCCGCCCCTACAGCCTCGGCCAGCTCGACGGCCTCCTGCGCACCCACCGCTTCGTCCTCGAAAGCCACGCCGCCGCCCTCTACGCGCCGCCCTCGCACCGCCGGTTCATGCTGCAGACTGCCTACTTCTGGGAGCGCCTCGGCCGCCGCTTCGAGCCGCGCGTCATCGCCGGCGCGCTGGTCGTCGAGGCCTCCAAGCAGGTCTACGCCCGCCCGCCCTCCTCCGGCTCCCGCGTCGCCGTCCCCGGCCCCCTCGACGTCCTCGAGGGCCTCACCCGCCCGAATCCCGAGCCCGTCCCCGGCCACGGCCGCCACGCCCTCGGCTCCTGCCGGGAGAGCTGACGCCACAGGCGGGGCCGCGCGGGGCCGCGGGCCATGTTTTCGACGCCAACATCGCCGCGTGCAAGCGGAGAAGGCACGCGGAGTTAGGCCTGACGGCTCAGGAGGCGCGGACCCGGCTACACAAGGCGGCCGAAGCGAGCCGCCGACGGGCTCGCCGGCCCCTTCCGCCCAACCGGGGACCCCCCCTCCTTGCGCTGCACCTGCGTATTGCGCCGCCTCCGACCCTCTGCTATCACCGCGCCGATT
>NZ_CALLYO010000493.1 GCF_937858865.1 uncultured Amaricoccus sp.
CAGCACCTCTGGGCCCGGAACGACGAAGCCCTCCCCATCGCCCTCCACCACGGCTCTCTCTCCCGCGAGGCCCGCCAGAAGGTCGAGGCCGCCATGGTCGCCGGCCACCTCCGCGCCATCGTCGCCACCGGCTCGCTCGACCTCGGCATCGACTGGGGCGACGTCGACCTCGTCGTCCAGGTCGGCGCGCCGAAGAACGTCAAGCGCCTCGTCCAGCGCATCGGCCGCGCCAACCACCGCTACAACGCCCCCTCCCGCGCCGTCCTCGTCCCCTCCAACCGCTTCGAGCTCCTCGAATGCCACGCCGCGCTGGCCGCCGTCCGCGACCACGACCTCGACGGCGAGCCGCGCGGCCCCGGCCCCCTCGACGTCCTCTGCCAGCACATCCTGCTCACCGCCTGCGCCGCCCCCTTCGACGCCTCCGCCCTCTTCGCCGAGGTCCGCACCGCCGGCCGCTACCGCCGCCTCGCGCGCGCCGACTTCGACGCCTGCCTCGCCTACTGCGCCACCGGCGGCTACGCGCTGCAGGCCTACGACCGCTGGCAGCGCCTCGTCGAGAAGGACGGCCGCTGGCAGCTCCGCGACCCCCGCCGCGCCCGCACCATCCGCATGAACGTCGGCACCATCGTCTCGACCGAGCTCCTCAAGGTCCGCCTGAAGGGCCGGACCGGCACCCCCCTCGGCGAGATCGAGGAGGACTTCGCCGCCTCCCTCACCCCCGGCGACACCTTCCTCTTCGGCGGCGAGACCGTCCGCTACGAATCCCTCCGCGAGATGACCGTCGAGGTCACCCGCCAGGCCTCGACGAACCCCAAGGTCGCCGTCTACGCCGGCACCAAGCTCGCCACCTCCACCCTCCTCTCCCACCGCGTCATCGCGCTGCTCGCCGACCCCGAGGCCTGGACCACGCTCCCCGCCTACATGCGGGACTGGCTCACGCTCCAGGCCGAGACCAGCCGCCTCCCCCGCCCCGGCACGCTCCTGGCCGAGACCTTCCCCCGCGGCCCCCTCCACCACCTCTGCCTCTACGGCTTCGCCGGCCGCAACGCCCACCAGACCCTCGGCCTCCTGCTCACCCGCCGCATGGAGACCGCCGGCCTCGACCCGACGGGCTTCGTCGCCAACGACTATACCCTCCTCGTCTCCGGCCTGACCGAGGTCCCCGACCCGGCCGCCCTCCTCGCGCCGCAGGGCCTCCGCGACGGCCTCGAGGGCTGGCTCGGCGAGAACGCCGTGATGAAGCGGACGTTCCGCGACGTCGCCGTCGTCGCCGGCCTGATCGAGCGGAACCTGCCCGGCGCGCGCAAGTCCGGCCGCCAGGCCACCTTCTCCTCCGACATCCTCTACGACACGCTGCGCCGCTACGACCCCGACCACCTCCTGCTGCGCATGACGCGGGAGGAAGCGGGCCGCGGCCTCGTCGACTTCGGCCGCATCGAGGAGATGCTCGCCCGCAGCCACGGCCGCGTCGAGCACGTCCGCGCCCCGCACGTCACCCCGCTCGCCGCCCCCCTCTTCCTCGAGATGGGCCGCGTGCCGATCCGCGGCCGCGCCGAGGCGCGCCTCGTCGCCGAGGCCGCCCGGGCGCTCCTCGCCGAGGCCGGGCTCGCCTGAGCCAGACCAGCGCCCGATCACCGGCCGAGCAGCAGCACGCCCGCGACCAGCACCGCGCAGCCGGCGAGCCGCGCCGGGCCCACCGGCTCGCGCAGCACCAGCAGGCCGAGGAGCGCCCCCACCATCATCGACATCTCCCGCATCGGCGCCACGACGCTGACCGGCGCCCCCATCCCGAGCGCCACCAGCACCAGGATATAGGCGAGCGGCGAAAGCAGACCGACGCCGGCCGCCAGCGGCCAGTGCCCGCGCATCGCCGCCCATCCCTGCCGCCCGCGCGGCGCCACCATCGGCACGAGCAGCGCGAGGCGCAGCGTCGAGCCGAACCAGTCGAGCACCACCGGCGCGATGCCGAGCACCTTCACGCCATAGGCGTCGATGATAGTGTAGCAGGCGATCAGCCCGCCGGTCGCGAGGCCCCAGCGGATCCCGGCCTGCCCGCCGCGCGTCCGGAAGGCCGCGAGCCGCCCGCGGGTCGCGATCAGCCCGATCCCGGCCACCACCGCCGCCAGCCCGAGCGCCCGCGCCGGCGTCCAGACCTCGCCGAGCAGCAGCACCGCTGCCAGCGTCGAGAGCAGCGGCCCCGAGCCGCGCGCCACCGGATAGACCACCGAGAGCTCGGCCAGCTGGTAGCCGCGCTGCAGGCAGAGGCTGTAGCCGAGATGGACGAGGCCGCTCGCGACGATGCAGGCGAGCACGTCCGCGCTCCAGGCCATCCCGCCCCGCGCCAGCACCCAGCCGACCCAGGGCGCATAGGCCACGCAGGACACGAGGTTGTAGGCGAGGACGAAGGCCACGCCGACCGGCGCGGCCCGCTTCGCCATCAGGTTCCAGCTGGCATGGATGACGGCGGCAAGGACGACGAGCGAAAGCGCAAGCGGCACGAGACCTCCTCTGCCCCGCAGGGGGCACCGGCGTGTCTCGACGTCTCCGCCTCTGGGATTTTGCCCCTCGGGTGCAGCCGCGGATATGGCCGCGGTCTCCGCAACGCTCGGACCAGCGGCGCCTCCCCGGCGCCCGGAACCCTAGTTGCCACTCGGTCGATTGCCCGCGAGCCTAGTCGCCGGGCCCCTCGCCCGCAAGCGCATCTTGCCGTCGCCCCGCGCGCGGCGCATCAGGGGTCATGTCGGGCGCAATCCTCACCCTCGCCGGAGCGACCTTGACCGCCCGCCCGTCCGGGGCGCTCTGGTGGCCGGCGGCGCGCCTGCTCTGCGTCGCGGATCTCCACCTCGCCAGGTCCGAGCGCCTCGCCCGCCGCGGCGGCACCCTGCTCCCGCCCTACGAGACCACCGAGACGCTCGAGCGTCTCGCCGCCGAGATCGCAGCCCTCGCCCCAGCCCGCGTCGTCTGCCTCGGCGACAGCTTCGACGACCCGGCCGCCGGCGCGGCGCTCCCGCCCGCCGACGCGGCGCGCCTCGCGGCGCTCGTGGCCGGCCGCGCCTGGACCTGGATCGCCGGCAACCACGACCCCGCGCCGCCGCCCTTCGGCGGCCAGCACCGGACCGAATGCCGCCTCGGCCCGCTCACCTTCCGCCACGCCGCCGAGCCCGCGCCCGACCCGGGCGAGGTCTCCGGCCACTACCACCCGAAGCTCCGCCTGCCGCTCCGCGGCGGCGCCGTCACCCGGCCCTGCTTCCTAGCCGACGCCCGGCGGCTGATCCTGCCCGCCTTCGGCGCCTACACCGGCGGCCTCTTCGCCTCCGCCCCGCCCCTCGCCCGCCTCCTCGCGCCCGACGCCCGCGCGATCCTCACCGGCGAGCCGAGCGTAACCCTGCCCCTCGCCGCCCTCGCCTGACGCGCGTTAACGATGGTTTCGATCCGGTAAACGCGCAGGAATTTCCCAGCCGTGACAATGCCGTAGCCGGGTGGGCACGCGCGCCCACCCCGCGCCCCGCTCAGCCGATCGCGCTCGCCAGCCGGTCGAGCGTCGCCTTCTCGGCCGCGCTCACCTTCTCGCCGCCGAAGCCGAGAAAGCCGCCCTCGGTCCCCGCCTCGGCCACCTTGCCGGCGATCGACTTCAGCCATTCCCTGAACCCCGGCGCGCTCTCCGGCGCCTTGGCCGCCACCAGCGCCGTGACCGCCTGCAGCTCGGCCACCGCGGCATCGACCACCTCCGCCGGCTTCTTGCCGCGCGCCTCGGCCTTCAGCACCCCGCGCGCCATCTCGCGTCCCTCCGCCGTCTCGTAGGCCGCGACGATCTCGCCGACCAGCGGGTCGCTCCCCTCGGCCTTCGCCCGGCCCATGGCGCCCGCCACCGCCGCGCTCTCCTTCACCGCGCCCCAGAGCCCGCCCGGCTCCGCCGCCGTCACCGCGATCCCCGCCAGCATCGGCGCACCCACCACCCGCGCCCACTCCTCGGGCGTGAAACTGTCCCTGAAAGCCATCCTTCCCTCCCACTACCGGCCGTCCCCGGCAGAGGAGGCTACCCCCGTCAGCGCAGCGACGCCAGCAGCTCGCGTGACGGCTCGCCCGTCACCGGCAGCCCGGCCCGCGCCTGGTAGCCGGCGATCGCATCCGTCGTCCTCTTCCCGATCACCCCGTCCGTCCCGCCGGTATCGAACCCCCGCGCCGTCAGCCGCTCCTGCAGCGCCTTGCGGTCGGCGATCGTCATCCCCCGCGCGTCCGGCGGAAAGCTCCCGCGGACCGGCGGCCCGCCCTTGAGCCGGTCGCTGAGATGCCCGATCCCGATCATGTAGTTCTCGGCGTTGTTGTAGCGCCCGATCACCGCGAAGTTCGGAAACACCATGAACGCCGGCCCCGACCGCCCCATCGGCGCGATGATCGACGCCGGCCCGTGGTCCGGCACCACCCGCCCGTCCATGTCGCGCACCCCCGCCGCCGCCCAGGCCGACGCGCTCCGCGTCGTCTCCCGCCCGAGCGGCCCGCCGAACCCCTCCGGCAGCCGTACCTCCACCCCCCAGGGCTGCCCGCGCCGCCATCCCGACCGCGACAGGTAGGCCGCCGTCGAGGCCAGCGCATCGGTCGGATCATCCGACCAGATGTCCCGCCGCCCGTCGCCGGTGAAATCGACCGCATAGGCGAGATACGAGGTCGGGATGAACTGGGTATGCCCCATCGCCCCCGCCCAGCTCCCGGTCATCCCCGCCGGCGTCACGTCGCCGTTCTGCAGGATCCTCAGCGCCGCCACCAGCTGGCTCTCGAAGAAGCTCCCCCGCCGTCCCTCATAGGCGAGCGTCGCGAGCGCCGAGACCACCGGCACGCTGCCCCGCCGCTCGCCGTAGAAGCTCTCCATACCCCAGACCGCGGTCACCACCTCCGGCTCGACCCCGTAGCGCGCCTCGATCGCCGAAAGCGTCGCCCCATGCCGCGCCAGCGCCGCCCGCCCCTTGGAGACCCGCTCCTCCGATGCGGCGATGGCGAGATAATCCTCCATCGTGCGGGTGAACTCGGTCTGGTTGCGATCCCGCTCGATCACCCCCGGCAGGAAGCCCGCCTGGGCGAAGGCCGCATCGAACGTCCCCGCCGACACCCCCTGCCCCAGCGCCCGCGACCGGAATCCCGCCACCCAGGCATCGAACCCGGCATCCGGCACCGGCACCATCCCCGGCTCCGGCCCGACCGAGGCGACCGGCGCCGAGCCCCCACCGCCGCAGCCGGCGACCACCGCCAGAGCCGCCAGAAGCCCGAAGGAAACCGCCCGCCGCGTCACCCGCATCGCCCGTCCTCGCTCTACCTCAACGCGAGGAGACTCGCCGCGCGGCAAGCGGCTGTCAACCGAGCCGCGCGCCCGCCGCCACCGGCCGCCCGCGCAGGAACGCCTCCGCCTCCACCGCCCCGCCGCCCGCCCGCTGCAACCGCAGCAGCCTGACCGCCCCCGCGCCGCAGGCGACTGCGAGCCGCCCGTCGAGCACCTCTCCCGGTACGCCCGACCCTTCGACCCGCTCGCTCAGCAGCAGCTTCACCCGCTCGCCGCCGATCTCGCACCAGGCCCCCGGAAACGGCGAGAGCCCCCGGATCAGCCGGTCCACCTCCGCCGCCGGCCGCCCCCAGTCCACCCGCGCCTCCGCCTTGTCGATCTTCGCGGCATAGGTCACGCCGGCCTCCGGCTGCGGCACCGCCGCGAGCTCGTCGAGCCCCGCCAGCGTCTCCACGATCAGCCGCGCCCCCAGCGCCGCCAGCCGATCGTGCAGCGTCCCGCTCGTATCGCCGGGCCCGATCGCCACCGCCTCGCGGAGCAGCACCGGCCCCGTGTCGAGCCCCGCCTCCATCCGCATGATCGAGACCCCGGTCACGGCGTCCCCCGCCATCACCGCCCGCTGGATCGGCGCCGCCCCGCGCCAGCGCGGCAGCAGCGAGGCATGGATGTTGAGGCACCCCCGCGCCGTCGCACCCAGCACCGCCGGCGGCAGGATCAGCCCGTAGGCGACCACCACCGCCACTTCCGCTCCGAGCGCCGCGAAGGCCTCCCGCTCCGCCGGCTCGCGAAAGTTCACCGGCGTCCGCACCGCGAGCCCCAGCGCCTCCGCCCGCGCCTGCACCGGGCTCGGCCGCGGCTTCTGCCCGCGCCCGCCCGGCCGCGGCGGCTGGCTGTAGACGCAAAGGATCTCATGCCCGGCCGCGACCAGCGCCTCGAGCGCCGGCACCGAGAACTCCGGCGTCCCCATGAAGACGAGCCGCATGCTCAGGCCCGCGCCTTCTCCCGCTTCAGCTTCTTCATCCGCGAGGTGATCATCGTC
>NZ_CALLYO010000494.1 GCF_937858865.1 uncultured Amaricoccus sp.
GGGGAGGAGGCCCCAGCGGTCGCGGCCGGCCTTGTAGTGAAAGGGCGCGGTGATCGAGGCGTAGGTGAAGACGTGCATCAGCCGGCCGCGGAAATGGCCGAACTCCTGCACGAGGCCGTTGACGCCGAGGATCACCTTCGGCGCCGTCACCGAGCCCCTGGGCGTGCGGGCGATCCAGGAGCCGCCCCGGCGGGAGAGTTCGACAACGGGCGAGTCCTCGTAGAGGGCGATCTTCGGGGCGAGGCCGGCGGCGAGGCTGCGGATGTAGTCGGCCGGCTGGATGAGGACGGCGCCCGGGGTGTAGAGGCCGCCGAGATAATAGTCCGTGCCGGTGATCTCGCGCATCTCGGCGGCGTCGATGCGGCGGAGCGGCTCGCCGATCTTCTCCAGCGAGGCGGCGAAGCTTGCGTTGAGCGTCTGGCCGCGCTCAGTGGCGGCGGCATTGATCTTGCCGCAGGGGTTGAAGGTCGCCTGCGGCATGGCGTACTCGGCCGCCGCCTCCCTGGCGAAGGCGATGGCGAGGCGGTTCTGCGCCATCTCCAGCATGGTGCCGCCGGCGTCGCCAGAGGAGTATTCCCCCGACGAGAGGTTGTGCGGCACGTCGATCATGAAGCCGGAATTGCGCCCGGCCGGGCCCTGGGCAAGCTCGCGGGCGTCAAGGATGACGATGCGCTCGCCGGGCCGATGCTGCGTCAGCCGGCGGGCGGCGGAGAGGCCGGCGAAGCCGGCGCCGATCACCAGCCAGTCGGCGGTCTCGTCCGCCTCCAGCATGCGGACGGCAAGGTCGCGGCGGGAGATCGCCTCCCACCCCGACGGCCCGGTGTCGACCGGCAGGCGCTTGACGACGTGCGTCGTCACCGCACGGGCTCTGCGACGGGCCGCGTCGCCGCGGCAACCTCCTGCTTCAGCGCGGCGACGACCTCGGCGAGGCGCGCCTCGTCCTCGGCGTCGAGCGGCAGGAGCGGCAGGCGCGGCTTGCCGGCCCTGAGGCCGATCAGCGCGCAGCCGTGCTTGATCTTCTGCACGAACTTGCCCTCGTCGAGGAGGTTCATCAGCGGCAGCATCGCCGACATGATCCTGCGGCCCTTGGCGAAGTCGCCTTCGACCACGCAGGCCTCGTAGAGGGCGACGTGCTCGGCGGGCAGGAAGTTCGAGCCGGCGCAGACCCAGCTCGGCGCGCCCCAGGCGAAGAACTCGAGCGCGAGGTCGTCCCAGCCGCAGGAGAGGGAGATGTTCGGGAAGCGGCGGGCCAGCAGGTGGAGCTGGTTGAGGTCGCCGGTGCTCTCCTTGATGGCGATGACGTTCTTCGAGGCGCTGACGCGGGTGAAGTAGTCCTCGCCCATCGAAACGCCCATCCGGCCGGGATAGTTGTAGAGCATGATCGGCAGGCCGGCGGCCTTGTCGACGGTCAGGGTGTGGACCGCGTTCTCCTCCTCGGTCGGGATCGCGTAGGGCGGCGAGGCGACGAGGATGGCGTCGGCGCCGATCTCGCGGGCGTGCTTCGCATAGGCGACCGAGTCCTCGGTGCGGATCGCGCCCGTGCCGATAACGAGCGGCAGGCGGGAGCCGATCACCTCCTTGGCGTGGGCGGCGAGGTCGATCCGCTCCTGCATGGTGTGGGCGTAGTACTCGCCGGTGGAGCCGGCGACGATGATGCCGTGGACGCCGCCGGCGATCAGCGATTCGAGCACCTCGGCATAGGCCTTGCGGTCGATCTCGCCGTTGGCGTCGAGCGGGGTGATGGCGGGGGTGTAGATACCTTGGAACTTCACAGGAGGTCCTCCTTTTCGGGTTATTCGACGCCGGCTTTCCACTCGCGGAAGGCGAGGGTCGCCCTGGCGCCGATCAGCGTCAGCGGTTGCGGCGGGAGCGCCTGCGGGCTGGGACAGGCGCGGTAGATGCGGGTGAGCTCGCTCTCGACGCCGGCCAGCGTCTCGGCGGCGGCGAGCCCGGCGGCGGTGGCGTTCGAGGCGCCAAGGCCGTTGCAGGCGACGGCGGCGAGGATGCCGGGCTCGACCTCGCCGAAGGCGGGGACGCTGTTCCAGGTCAGCGCCATCGCGCCGCCCCAGCGGTATTGCATCCGGGTTCCGGCGAGCGAGGGGAAGCGGTGCGCGAACTTGCGGTCGTGGACGGCGCCGGCGCGGCGGAGCGTGCCCTCGCCGACTTGGAGGGCGGGGTTGTAGGTGTAGCGCGAGCGCACGAGCAGGCGGTCGCCGTCCCTGCCCTCGACGCGGCGGAGGGTGGTGCCCATCGGCGAGGCGGGGGTCGCCGCCCAGGACCGCTGACCGCCGAGGCGGAAGGGCGCGAAGGGCTCGGTCATCGAGGCGTAGGTGTAGACGTGCAGGAGCCGGCCGCGGAAGAAGCCGAAGCGCTCGGCGTAGCCGTTGTTGGCGAGGATGATGCGGGGGGATCCGACGGAGCCCTTGGGGGTGCGGACGAGCCAGCCCGTGCCCTTGCGCTCGAAGGAGACGGCGGGGGTCTTCTCGAAAAGGCGGACCGGCGGCGTCAGGCTGTCGGCAAGGGCGCGGACATAGGCTGCGGGCTGCACGATCACTGTGCCGGGCATGTAGATGCCGGAGCTGAAGGCTTGCGAGCCGGTGACCTCGGCGACCTCTCGGATCCGACCGGCGACAGCGCCATCCTCGAATGGATCGACGGCAAGCTGCAGATCCACCACGGTCGCGACCATCGCGTGATGACCAACGATCCGCCCTACGACGAGCAACTGGCGCTCGTCGACTACTGGAAGGGCGTGGATCCGCGCGAGTTCCTGCCCGGCACCGCCCGCGCCCCCGACCGTTTCATTCGCGCCGGCACCTATATCGACATGGCCGAGCAGAGCGACGACCCGCGGATCGCCGCCGCCTCGGTCTTCAGCGTCGTCCGCAACGCCTCCGTGCCCTACGGGATCAGCATCCCCGGTGCGCCGAACCTCTCGACGACCCGCTGGCGTGTGGTCGCGGACCAGAAGAGCTTGAACTACTACGTGGAATCGGCGGTATCGCCCAACACCTTCTGGGTGGACCTGACGAAGCTCGACTTCTCCGAGGGCGCCCCAGTGCGCAAGCTCGACCTCGGCCTCGATATGGCCGAGGTGCAATCGGGAGAGGTATCCGGGGATTTCGTCGGCTCCGTTCCCTTCTTGTTCGAACCGGCGGACTGACGCGGTTCCGCCTTGCGGGGGCCTTCGCGGCGTCGAGTATAAATGACCGGTTCGAGGGGGCCGGCTTTCTCGCTCGAACGGCCGGTATGGGCCGATCGGGTTGAACAAGGGGTGCGTGGGTCATTCGGGCAGCGGTCCTACTCGTGGTTCGTTCGCTTCATAGGCCCCGTCGGAATGAGTGCTAACCTCTATCCAGCCTGGCTATTGACAGATGCTGGTTCAGCGGGAGGGCGTAGCAAGGATGGTGGGAAAGGCTGCCCCCTCCTCGTCTTTCACCCGAGCCTCACAGGTCGACCGTCGCTCACCAGATACGGCGGCAGGTCGGGTGGCATCGCCTCGCGCAACGCGTCCAGGATGCGCAGTCCGCGGTTGAGGGTGTTGGCGCCGGCTCGCGGAGCTGCCGCGACCGCGGCCATCGCCCAGGTCCGGCTGAGCTCGTCCGGTCCGAGGTCGCCGGCGAGCGCCGCGGACTTCACGACGTAGATCGGCACGAGCGCCGCGGGACTCAGACCGAGCGTGCGCGCGGCGGCGAAGAGGCCCTCCCAACGCGCTCTCGGCGTGAGTGTCTCCCGCACGGGAACCAGGGTGCGTAGTCGCGGCACATGCTCACGCCAGGCAGCCCGCTGCGCTCTGCCGGTCGCCATCGCCCGAAGGCGGTCGACCGTTGCCTCGGACAGCAGCTCCTCGGCCGTCGGCGCGTCGCCGGCCGTGTGGAGTCCGGCGTCGCGGGCCTGCCGCCAGACGAAATGGACCGAGCCTTCGATGCTCCGACGCTCGACGTCCGGGACATCGAGCTCGGCGACGGCGGCCTCGATCGGGCGCGGGAGCGGATAGACGGCGTGAATGTGCCGACCGCCTCGCGACGGCATCGGTCCCAATGGTTCCGGAGGGAGCAGTCCGCTGCCCGTCAGGGCCGGGACCGCGTGGAGAGCATCCAGTCGGTCGATGTTGGCGGCGAAGGTGATGCGGAGATCGGGCCGCAAACCGCGTTCGTGCTGCCACGCCCACTCGCGCGTCAGATCCCGTGGCGCGGCGAAGGTTTCGCCGGCGGCCTCGAACAGCGCCGGCACCGGATTGCCGACCGGGACGACGCCGGCGGCGACGGCGGCGCGCTGCAGCTCCCGCCAGGCCGGCGCTTCGGCCAGGCGCATCGCGGCCCGGAGGCCCTCCACGGCCGCCTGCCGCCTGGGCGCCGCACAGGCTTCTGGCAACCGCTCACCATGGACCTCCAGCAGGTCCTTCAGCGTGGCCGCAATCGTCACCACCCCCTCCGGTTGGCCGAGGCGAGCCGGCGCGTGATGATGGATCGGAGCGCACGCCGGCTGTTGGGGGCGTAGCCCATCAGATCGAGCAGAGCGTCGAGCTCGGCTGCGAGCGCCGCCGGCAGGGCCATGCTGCCGCACCGCTGCCGATCCGGACGCGAAGGGTGGCTCTTCGCCGGCTGCTTGGCTGGCAAAGCCGGATGGCGGCGGAGCGCTTTTGCCGCGGCCGCGCGGTAGGTCCTCCAGGTCGAGGGCGCGAGCCCGCGCGCCTCGGGCGGAGCAGAGCGGTCAGGTCGGGATAGTGACCGAGCGCGACCAGGCGCCCCGGACCGCCCACCTGTTCTCCCAGCCGCGCGCCTGATCGGGAAGGTCGAGAGGGAGCCGGCCGTCGGCGGCCGACTCCCGGCGGACACCGTCGGGACACCGCGTCGGCGGATCCAAACATCAACATCGTCGTGTAAGTTGGCGGAGGGCGCGGGCCTGCGGTCGAACCTTCTCCAGCAGCAGAAACCACCGACGGTCAGTGCAAACATTGCGGACGTGGACGCCTGCCGTTTCAGTCGCGAAAATCTTCCTTGAATCTGTCGATCTGGTGCATGCGCTCATGCAGGATCGCGACGATACCAATATCGCCATCGGACAGTCGGCGCCAATAGACGAAGTGATGTTCGTACCGGAAGAAGAACCCCTCGACGCCGAACTCTGCCGGGATAGGCTTTGAAGCGACACCACGGGCGTCGATCCGCTCGAAGGCCTCGAACATACCGGTGATATAGCGGTCGGCCTGGGCCTCACCCCAGCGGTCGCAGGTGTAGAGGTAGATGTCGTCGAGGCGGAGCGATGCCGCCTCCTGGATGCGGACGGTCATCTGGTCAGGCCCGGTTCCGGGCGATGACCTCGGCCGCAGTCAGCGGCTTGTAGCTGGTCTCGGGCGCCGCGAAGGCGCGGGTCAGCTCGGCCTTCAGCCGGTCGAACGCTTCCTGCTCGGCCCGCTCTTTGTCGCGCCGGATCAGGTCGCGGACATATTCGCTGATGTTCTCGTAGGACCCGTTCTCGCCGACATTGGCCGCAACGAAATCGCTGAGCGCGCCGCTGAGGCGGACGGTCATGGTCGTGGTGCGGGACATGGTGGGCTCCTGTTACTTGGCGCGTATTCAATATAACCAAAAATCACTACACATCAAGGCTGGCGGCGGCCTTGACCATCCGCAGGCCCGCCGCCGCGTCTCTATGGCAGCTTACCGCACTTCCGGATCCTCACCGTCATAGCGACCCGTCTGTAGCAGGACCATGTGGAACACCATGTCGGAATGTCTGGCCAACAGGATCAGATGCTCTCCGCTGGGCCCACGCTCACCAGCGAACCAGTATTTCACGGTCCGTTCGCTTGCGCCGATCCAGCGCATCACCGTCTTGGTCGCGCGATGGGTCGAGCCAAGTTCGAGCCGTAGTGCCAAGGCCGAGGCGCCGCGATAGTCAATCGCATCCGTCCCGAGGTGCACAATTGTGCCCTTCTTCGGCACAACTGTGCCCATCTTGATCCGCATCTTTGCGTCCTCCTCCGGTAAGACTTTGGGAAGGACATGAAAAGCGGCAGTTCGTATTTGCGCCTAACCTGCGCCAGAGGGCCTTTCGCCCATCGTCGTCAGCCATGGCGGCGCCGAGGTCGCCCGGCATGAGGCGCGCCGCGGCCGCCGCGAGCGGGCGGTCCGGCCCGAGCACCTCGACGGCATCGTCGGCGCGGGAGGCGTGCCGAGGGCGGTTCCCGCCGCGCCGCCGCCGGAGCTGCTGCGGCCGCTGGCCGAGTACGAGCGCCTGCTGGGAGGAGCCTGGTGATGGCCGAGGACATCCTGCCCGACCCGCTCGTCGGCATGCTGGAGCGGCTGAAGCTGACCGCG
>NZ_CALLYO010000495.1 GCF_937858865.1 uncultured Amaricoccus sp.
CGACAGCCCGCGCAGGAGCGGGATGCGATCGGGCGACTTCTCGCCCGCCAGATAGCCGACGAGCGGCCAGAAGGCGTCGTCGATCCCCCGCGGCAGCTCCACCTCGAGGATGCGCCGCGCCTTGCGGTGCCGGTCGAGATACACCCCGGCGAGCGGCGCCCGTCCGGTGAGCGCGATGCAGAGATCGAGGAAATCGGGATGCTTCGCCGTCCGCGCGCCGAGCACCGAGTTGGCAAAGACCACGGCGTTCGACTCGGCCCAGGCGATGACCTCGCCCGCCCGGGGCGCGTCGTCGAGAAGATAGGGCGAGCAGGTGAAGGTCGGCCGGCACCCCATGCGCACATAGGCGTCGGCGAGGCGCGCGGCGGCCGTGCCGAATGCCGGCGGAACGCCCTGCGCCTGCCAGTTCTCCCGGTCGACGGAGATGGCGTTCATCGTCGTCGGCACCCGAACCCGCGCGCCCATCTCGGCCATCCTCTCGGCGAAGACGAGATTGGCCGGGCTGGCATAAATACAGCCGTCGACATGCACCCGCGTCACGTCGACCAAGCGCTCCGCCCCCTGCTGCGCGGCCATGGCGCAGATGATCCGCATGGCCTGCGCAACCGCGGCGCCATCCCTCCCCTCAAGCATGGCGCGGTCGTCCGGCGTGAGGTCGAGGGCCGACGCCCCGCCGGCCGCGATCGGCACTGTCAGCCCCCCGGCCGTGATCGCGCCAGCCGAGATCTCCGCCGTCTCCGCCCGGGACAGGGCGGCGAAGACGTCCGCTGGCACCCGCAGCACCGGAAGTGGCCGGCCGAAGATCTCGGCGGCGATCAGCGCGCCGAGGGTCAGCACGTCCTCCGGCTCGGAGAAGACCAACGCCGCCGGCGCCCGGCCGTTGAGCACGAGATCGAGCAGCACGCCCGATCCGGTGCAGGAGCCCCGGCTCGTCGGCATCAACAGGATGCGGCCCGCGAGGCTCGTCCCGCAGAGCGGGTGATGGACGTCGATCACCTTGCCGGTGGCCGGATCGACCCCGCCCCAGAAGCTCAGCGCCTCCGAGGCGATCACCCGCCCGTTGGCGGTTCCGCCCAGGACGCGCCGCGCCTCGCCCGCGGCCCGGGCGCCTGCTCCATCGGCCGGTGCCACATTCCGCCCCTAATGCGTCGCCGCGAGGAACTTCTGCGTCTCGGGGTTCTGCGGCGCCGAGAAGAGCTGATCCGGCGGCGCGATCTCTGCTATGACGCCTTGGTGGAAGAAGGCGACCCGGTCCGACACTTCCCGCGCAAACTTCATCTCGTGCGTCACGCAGATCATCGTCATCCCCTCCGACGCGAGCATCCTGAGCGTGTCGAGGACCTCGCCCACCAGCATCGGGTCGAGCGCCGAGGTCACCTCGTCGAAGAGCATGTAGGACGGCGACATGGCGAGCGCGCGCGCGATCGCCATGCGCTGCTGCTGGCCGCCCGACATCCGGCTCGGATAGACCCCGAGCTTCTCGCCGAGCCCGACGTGGCGGAGCTGCTTCACCGCCACCTCCTCCGCCTTCGCCTTCGGCATCCGGAGCACCTTCCGCGGCGCCAGCATGACGTTCTCGAGCACGGTCAGGTGCGGGAAGGCGTTCCACTGCTGGAAGACGATTCCGATCTTGGTGCGAAGCTTGTTGAGGTCCGTCGATCTGGCATGCACCTCGGTCCCGTCCACCAGGATCCTGCCCGAGTCGATCGGCTCCAGCCCGTTGATGCAGGTCAGCAGCGTCGACTTGCCCGAGCCCGACCCGCCGATGACGGTGAGGACCTCGCCCTTGCTGACGGTGAGGTTGATCCCCTTGAGAACCTCCAGGGCGCCGAACGACTTGCGGACGTTCTCGATCTCAATCATTGGACCACCGTTTCTCCAGATACCCGCCGAAACGGGCGACGGGGAAGCTGATGAGGAAGTAGAAGAGGCCGCAGATCATCAGCAGGAACAGCGGCTCCTGCAGGCGGGTGATCAGGATCTGCGTCGATTTCAGCAGCTCCAC
>NZ_CALLYO010000496.1 GCF_937858865.1 uncultured Amaricoccus sp.
GGTCGGGCCTGTTGGTCAGCCCGGTGCCGCCGACGGTGAGCTTCGTCTCGCCGATAAGGTCGTGGTAGAGATTGGCGATGCCGTAGACATGGGTCCGCCGCCCCTCGCCCCCCGCGTCCCTCCCGCCGGCCTGCCGGTCGATCGAGACGCCGAGGCGGACCGGCAGGGTCGCGCCGTCGCCCGATTCGACCTCGACGCCGAAGGTATCCTCGAAGTCGTCGAAGGCGACCGACGCATAGACGAGCTGCGCCTGCGGCGTCACCGCCCAGCCCGGGCGGACCGCGACGCGCCTGCCGGCCTCGACGCCGAGGGCGTAGCCGAAGCCGCGGTTGCCGCTCTCGAGGTCGTCGTCCACCTCGTCGGAGGCGAGGTCGCTGTCGAACCACATCGCCTGCGCCTGCCCGTCGAGGTAGAGATCGTCGTTGCCGAACCAGGTCAGGCTGCCGCCGAAGCCGTAGCCGGTGGTGGCGATGCTGCCGTCGCCGGCGGAGGCCGAGGAGATGTCGGCCGCGACGGTGCCGTAGCCGGCGGTGAGGCCGGCGACGAGGAGGCCGCCCTCCGTCTCCCTGACCGGGCGGTCGATGCCGAGCTGGAGCTTCCAGACGTCGAGGTCGTAGCGGGCGTCGTCCACCAGCTCGCTGTCGGGCTCGATCCGGCTGCGCGATCCCTCGATCCGGGCCCAGGCGCGCCGGTCCTCGGTGAGGCCGCCGGAAGCGCCCGCCTCCTGCCAGCGGCGGTTGCCGATGCGCTCCTGCATCGTCGGCAGGCCGCTCAGCGCGAGCAGCACCTGCGGATAGGCCTCGTAGGCCGGCACGCCGGGCTGCACCAGCGGCGGGCCGGGCTGGAAGGTCGGCTGCGAGCGCAGGTACCAGTCGCCGTCGGCCGGGTCGGTGATGCCGTTCTTCCAGAGCGAATAGGCGTAGGCGCCGCCGATCACCACCGGCTGGCCGTCGATGACGGTATTGCCGGCGAGGGTGAAGCTGGCCTCCGAGGCGCCCTCGACGTCGATGATCTTGATGCCCTCGACGGTCTGTCCGCCCATGCCGCCCGCGTTCACGACCTCCACGATGCCGGTGCCGGAGGTATCCCCCTCGATCAGGAGGAGGTCGGTGGGCGATCCGTCGCCGCCGAGTTCCGTGCTGAAGTGGAGGAGGCCGCCCCGGCCGGCGTAGTCGCCGGCGACGGTGAGGCGGGTTCCGGCGGCATGGCCGAGCGAGACGCGCCCGGCGTTCTCGAGGCGGGCGACCCGCTGGTCGAAGTCGGCGAGGTCGAGCGCGCCCGCCGCCGCGACGAGATGCGCCGAGGCCGGGCTGAGCACGCCGGCGGCGGCGGCCTCGAGCGTGCCGGCGGCGATGGTGGTGGCGCCGCTGTGGCGACCGGCGCCGCCGAGCCGGGTGGTGCCGGTGCCGGCCTGCAGCACCGTGCCCCGGCCGCTGATCGCGCCGTCGAAGTCGAGGCGCCCGGCGCGGTCGAAGACCAGCGCGCCGTCGTTGCGCACGTCGCCGGCCAGCGAGCCGGCGGTGCCGCCGTCGCCGATGCGGAGCGTGCCGCCGGAGATGGTGGTGCCGCCGGTGAAGGCGTTCTCGCCGAGGAGGACGAGGGTGCCGGCGCCGGCCTTGCCGAGGCCGCCGCGCCCGGTGATCCCCGACCGCTGGGTCAGGGTGACGCCGTCCGCCGTCTCGAAGGTGCCGCCGCCGGCGGCGAGCGTGGTGGCGCGGCCGATCGCCGTGTTCCCGGTCACGCGCAGCGTGCCGCCGTCGAAGCCGAGCCCGCCGGCCGCGGCGCCCAGGCTGGCGTCGGAGGCGATCTCGAGCACGCCGCCCCGGATGGCGGTGCCGCCGGCATGGCTGTTGGCGGCCGAGAGGACGAGGGTGCCGAGGTCGGCCTTCACGAGCTGCGCCGCGCCGCGGATCTCGGCGGCGACGGTGGCGGTCATCCCGGCGCCGGCGGCCGTGCCGTCGCCGACCCGCACCACCGCGGCGTCGCCGACGAGCGTGAGCGCCTCGCCCTCGACCAGATAGCCGTCGACGGCGAACTGCATCCCCGAGGCGGCGACCGCCCCGAGGCCGTTGTCGACGGCGACCGTGCCGGGACGGCCGGCGAAGATCGCGAAGGCGCCGTCGGTGAAGGGGGCGTTGAGCGAGCCGCTCGCCTCGGTCCAGTTGTCGTTGCCGCGGCCGCTCTGCCAGCCCAGGTCGCCGCCGTTCACCGCCCCGTCGTTCTTCGGGCCGGCCTCGCCGTCCCACCAGTTGAGCGTGAGCCCGGCGGCGTTGACGAGGTTCACCTGCTGCGCGATCGAGGTCTGCACGTGCAGGCC
>NZ_CALLYO010000497.1 GCF_937858865.1 uncultured Amaricoccus sp.
TGCGCGCCTCACCCTACCGGGGCCGGCTGGCGCCGGCGGCCCTCCATCAGGACCACGGCGACGCCGCTCGCCACGATGAGCAGGATGCCGGCCATCGCCACCGGCGTCGGCAGGGCGCCGAAGACCAGCAGGCCGGAGATCACCGCCCAGACGGTGAAGCTGTAGTAGAAGGGTGCCACCACGCGCGTCGGTCCGATCCGGTAGGCCATGAAGAGGAAGAAGTGGCCGGACATGAGGAAGAGGCCGGCCGCGGCGAGGAGCAGCAGGTGCCGCCCCTGCGGCGCCACCCAGGTCTCGAAGGCGAGGTGGACCCCGAGCGCGACGACGAGCACGATCAGCGCCGCCGAGAGCGCCACCACGAGGCCGGGCACCTCCGGCCCGACCCGCCGCCCGGCGAGGTCGCGCCCCGCGCCGACGACGGCGTTGGCGAGGCCGAGCAGGGCGTAGACCGAGATGCCCGCCCCGGTCGGCTGTGCCACCATCACCGCGCCGATGAAGCCGCAGCCGATCAGCGCCATGCGGACACCGCCCACCTTCTCGCCGAGAAGGAGCGAGGCGCCGAGGATGACGAGGAGCGGGGTGAGCTGCGTCAGCGCGCTGACGTCGGCGATCGGCATGTGGGCGAGGGCGACCACGTAGCAGAGGATCCCCGCCGTCTCGAGCAGGTTGCGCAGGACGACCCGCCCCTCGAACATCAGCGGCAGCTGCCGCCCGTAGCCGGCGAGGAGGAGGAGCGGCGTCCCCCAGGCCATCGCGGCGATGCCGCGCAGGACGAGGACCTGGTAGGGCGGCAGCCCCTCGGTGGCGAGCTTCATCAGCGAGTCGTTGATGACGTAGGAGCCGGTCGAGACCACCATGAAGAGCGGCCCGCGAAACGGGTGCCCCGACAACCAGCCCTGCACGTCACGTCCCTCCGCGAAGTCTTTCACCCGCTCGTAGCCGGTCCGCCGGCGGGAAGATAGGGGCGGGCGCTCATTGACCCCGCCGGGGGCCCTCTCTAAAGCTCGGCCGACCCTGCGAAACCGGACCCCGCGCCCATGCCAGCCCCGTCAGCCCCGCGCAGCTTCCAGGAGATCATCCTCCGCCTGCAGGCCTACTGGGCCGCCCGGGGCTGCGCCATCCTGCAGCCCTACGACATGGAGGTCGGCGCCGGCACCTTCCATCCGGCGACGACGCTGCGCTCGCTCGGGCCCCAGCCGTGGGCGGCGGCCTACGTGCAGCCGTCGCGCCGGCCGACCGACGGGCGCTACGGCGACAGCCCGAACCGCTGGCAGCACTACTACCAGTTCCAGGTCATCCTCAAACCCTCGCCGGCGGACATCCAGGAGATCTATCTCGGCTCGCTGCCGGCGATCGGCATCGACATGGAGCTGCACGACATCCGCTTCGTCGAGGACGACTGGGAGAGCCCGACGCTCGGCGCGTGGGGGCTGGGATGGGAGGTCTGGTGCGACGGGATGGAGGTCAGCCAGTTCACCTACTTCCAGCAGGTCGGCGGCCACGACTGCCGGCCGGTCTCGGGCGAGCTCACCTACGGGCTCGAGCGGCTGGCGATGTACGTGCTCGGCCATGACGACGGCAACCTGATGCCGTTCAACGACCCGGAGGCGCCGATCCCGCTCACCTACGGCGACGTCTTCCGCGAGGCGGAGGCGGAATATGCCCGCTGGAACTTCGACGTGGCCGACACCGGGATGCTGCTGCGCCACTTCGAGGATGCCGAGGCGGAGTGCGGGCGCATCCTCGGCCAGCCGGACGTCGACCCGAGGACCGGGCGGCGGATCGTGATGGCGCTGCCGGCCTACGATCAGTGCATCAAGGCCAGCCACCTCTTCAACCTGCTCGACGCCCGCGGGGTCATCTCGGTGACCGAGCGGCAGGCCTATATCGGGCGGGTGCGGGCGCTCGCCAGGGCCTGCGCCGACGCCTTCGTGCGGTCCGGCCCGGCGGCATGAGCGGGCGGCGGCTGATCCTCGCCTTCCTCGGCTTCCTCCTCCTCTTCGTCGCCGGGCTGGTCTGGACGCAGCTCTTCGCCTACTACGAGCGTCAGCGGGGGGTGGGGGCGCTGACCATAGCCGGCGAGGCGGTGCCGGTCGCCGGCTATGACGGCATCGACTCGGCGGCCTCGCCGCTCAAGCTGCGCGGCTGCTTCCGCATCGACCCGGCGGCGGTCGCGGGCCTCGCGCCCGACCCGGGGGCCACGCCGCTCAACGCGCCCTTCTGGTTCCGCTGCTTCTCGGCGCGGGAGCTGACCCGCGACCTGGCGGCCGGGGCGGCGCGGGCCTACCGGATCGGGCACGACACGCCGGAAGGGTTCGACCTGATGCTCGCCGTCTACCCGGACGGGCGGGGCTATGTCTGGCGGCAGCTCAATGCCCGCTTCGCCAGCTGATTCAGGATTTCGCGCGCGAAACTATAAGCAGCACGTTGATATAGCTGGAAAAAATTTTCAGCTTTAACCTGGCGTTCATTTTTGGGGGTCAGCCGCGGGCCTTGGGGTGGGCGGCGGCGTAGGCTTCCATCAGGCGGGCCTGGTCGACGCCGGTGTAGACCTGGGTGCTGGCGAGGGTGGCATGGCCGAGGAGCTCCTGGATGGTGCGGAGGTCGCCGCCGGCCTCGAGCAGGTGGGTGGCGAAGGAGTGGCGCAGCGCGTGCGGGGTGGCGGTGGCCGGCAGGCCGAGCTGGAGGCGGGCCTGCGCCATCGCCTGCTGCACCGCGCGGGGGTTGAGCGGGCCGCCGCGGGCGCCGAGGAAGAGCGGCGCCGACGGGTCGGGCGGGAAGGGGAGGAGGGCGCGGTAGGCCTCGACGGCGCGGGCGGCGACGGGGAGGACGGGGACGAGGCGCTCGCGGCCGCCCTTGCCGCGGATGCGCAGCGTTTCGCCGAGCGGGGCGTCGGACTGGCGGAGGCCGAGCGCCTCGGAGATGCGCAGGCCGCAGCCGTAGAGCAGCTCGGCGATGCAGGCGTCGCG